>JBLHZH010000283.1:0-3741 GCA_047629695.1 Rhodoferax sp. | reverse complement strand
ATGTACCGCCGTTGGGGCCCGCCGGTCGGGTTTGACAATCACGGTCAAGCCATTGGCCAAGGTAAATTGCTCGATTTGTGGCCCCGTTTGCGCCGGGACGCCGGTACTGAGCAATAGGCTCACAACAAAAGAAAAAAGCGGCAAGGCGCGGGTAAGTGGTCTTTTCATAGAATAGTGTGATTCAAAGAAGCGACCAAATGTTCAGTTTTTTCAAAAAGAAACCTCCTCCCCCCCCTGCCCCCGCAATTGCGCCGACAGTAACTTCCCAGGCCACCGTGCCGTCCCCAGCCACGCCCGGCCCCAGCAGCACGTTAATTGGGCGGGCACTGGTCACGCCAATTGCAATTCCGCTGGCAGAGGCGGTACCCGCCGAACGGCAAAAATGGCTGGCCAAACTTAAGTCCGGTCTGGGCAAGACCGCCTCCAGCATTTCAGCGGTGTTTGTCGGCACCCAGATCAATGAGTCGCTCTACGAGGACCTGGAAAGCGCGCTGCTGATGTCGGATGCCGGCGTCGCCGCCACCGAGTTCCTGCTTAAGGAGTTGCGCCGTAAGGTGCGCGAGAGCGGCGTCACACACCCGGTGGCGCTGAAGAACATTCTAGTGGCGACTCTCACTGAGCTACTGCAATCGCTTGAAAAACCGCTGGTGATCGGGCAGCACAAACCCACTGTCATCCTGGTGGCAGGCGTCAACGGCGCCGGCAAAACCACCACCATCGGCAAACTCACGCAGCACCTGACGCAGCAGAACGCCAGCGTGTTGCTGGCCGCCGCCGACACCTTCCGGGCCGCCG
The DNA here is from genome assembly GCA_047629695.1 of Rhodoferax sp. Taxonomy (GTDB): domain Bacteria; phylum Pseudomonadota; class Gammaproteobacteria; order Burkholderiales; family Burkholderiaceae_C; genus Rhodoferax. Next base: position 2,946 of record JBLHZH010000283.1, on the reverse strand, counting down.
CGCGCGAGCAGCTCAGTGTCTGGGCCGAGCGCACCACAGTTGAAATCATCAGCCAGGCAGGCGGCGACCCGGCCGCCGTCAGTTTTGATGCGGTCAGCGCCGGCAAGGCACGCGGCAAGGACGTGGTGCTGGTAGATACGGCCGGGCGCCTGCCGACCCAGCTGCACCTGATGGAAGAATTGAAAAAAATCAAACGTGTGGTGCAAAAGGCTGATCTGTCAGCACCGCATGAGGTGCTGCTGGTGATTGACGGCAATACCGGGCAAAACGCACTCTCCCAGGTACGCGCTTTTGACGATGCGCTGCAACTCACCGGGCTCATCATCACCAAACTGGACGGTACCGCCAAGGGCGGAGTGCTGGCCGCGATTGCCCGGGAGCGGCCGGTTCCGGTCTACTTCATTGGCGTGGGCGAAAAGCTTGAAGACCTGCAAACCTTCAATGCCCGTGAATTTGCACAGGCACTGCTAACCTAGGTCAGCGGCGACACTGGGTACACTTGTCGGCCATGAATAATCTCCTCCCTCGCATTGAAATTGAAAGCAATCCGCAAGCCGGGGCGCCCACCGCCGCCGTTATCTGGCTGCATGGCCTGGGCGCCGATGGCAACGACTTTGCCAATCTGGTGCCCGAGCTTGATCTGCGCGCCTGCCCGCCGATCCGTTTTGTATTTCCCCACGCGCCCACCCTGCCGGTGACTCTGAACGGCGGCTATGTCATGCCTGCCTGGTATGACATTCTTGGCGCCGACCTGATCAGCCGCCAGGATGCCGCCGGCATCCATAAGTCAGCCCAGGCGATTGACGCGCTGATTGAGTTTGAAGTGTCGCGCGGCATTCCACACCACCGCATCGTGCTGGCCGGCTTCTCACAAGGCTGTGCCATGGCCCTGCACACCGGTCTGCGCGCGCGCCATCGACTCGCCGGCATCATGGCCTTGTCGGGCTACCTGCCACTGGCCGATACCCTGGCCAGCGAATGTACGCCAGCCAACGCCCACACCCCCATTTTCATGGCCCATGGTACCCAGGACCCGGTGGTGGTACCGGCCCGGGGCAGCGCCACACGTGACCTGCTCAACAGCCTGGGCTACCCGGTGCAATGGCATAGCTACCCCATGCAACATAGCCTGCACCCACAAGAAGTGGCCGACATTTCGGTATTTTTAGCCAACGTACTCGGCCAGAGCAGCAGTGCCGGCTGACATGCGGACAGAACGCCCCCCAGGCGGCGTGCTGGGTATAGACTTTGGCACCTCCAATTCAGCCGCTGCCCTGCTGGATGCGCAGGGCCAGCTGTGCGTGATGGCACTGGACGGCGACAGCGCCGCCATGCCAACCGCGCTATTCTTCTCCAACGAGACACACACCACCCTGTTTGGCACCCAGGCCATGCAGGCTTACTTGGCTGGCACGGAAGGGCGCCTAATGCGCGCCATCAAAAGTCTGCTGGGCAGCCCTTTGATGGACGAAAAAACGCTGGTCAATGGCGAGCAAATGAGTTTTTTCGAGATCGTGGTGTTGTTCTTTAAAGAACTCAAAGCCCGCTGCGAAGCCCAGACTAGGCAACCAATCACACACGCCATGCTGGGCCGTCCGGTTCATTTTGTTGATGACAACCCAGTGCGCGATGCGCTGGCCCAAGCGACGCTGGGACGCGCCGCCACCGAGGCCGGCTTCACTCACATCGACTTTCAACTCGAGCCGATTGCCGCCGCCTTTGACTTTGAGCAACGCGTCACAAAGGAGACACTGGCACTGGTGGTTGACATTGGCGGAGGCACCTCCGACTTCACCGTCATCCGGCTCGGGCCGGCGCGGCGTCACGAGACCCAGCGCAGCAGTGACATTCTGGCCACCACCGGCGTCCATCTGGGCGGCACCGACTTTGACCGTCTGTTGAACCTGAGCCATGTGATGCCGCTACTAGGCTACAAACACATCGGCAAGGGCGGGCGCCAAGTGCCCAACAGCGTATTTTTCGACCTCACGACTTGGCACCTGATCCACCAGGCCTATTCGCGTAAAAACCTACACTTTGCCCGCGAGTTGTGGACCGCCTACGCTGACCCGAGTCTGCACGCACGCTTGATGGATGTACTGGAGGGTCACCACGGCCACCGCATTTTGGCGGGCGTTGAAGCCGCCAAGATTGATTGCTCCATCGCGCATCACAGCGCGGCCGTGGATCTGGATTTTTTATACAGCCCCAGTCAACCACAGAACGCAGTACTGATGCCGCTGATTTCGCCGCAGAGCATGGGCGAGTCGCTGGCCCAATCGCTCGACCAAGTCGTGCAATGCGCCTTGCAATGCGTGCGCAACGCCGGCGTCGCCGCGGTTGAGGCGGTCTACCTCACGGGTGGCTCGTCAGCACTACAACCGCTAGTAGACGCCTTACAAGTGGCCATGCCGCAGGCAAGCCTGGTGCAGGGTAACCGGTTTGGCGGTGTTGCCGCCGGCCTGGCTTATGCCGGCGCCCTAACCCGTTACCCACCCAAGGACTAGCCGCTTATTTGAGCGTCGGCTTGGCGGCCGGCAGATCAAGCCGCTTGGTGACGGATTGCTCCAGCAGCTTCACTTTCGGCTCAATGGCACTTTTGGAGACGGCAATCAACTGGTCAACCAGCATTTTTTATATCTCACCACTCATCTGTATGAATTTACAGTTAACCGGAGATTCGATGATGGCAATGGGTTGCTTGAGTTCGTTCTCGCTGAAACGCTCCTTCAGCCACACGCCAATCGTTGTCGGAGCCAATCTGAGGGCCCGCTCGCGCACCAACGACACTGCCTCATCCACCTAATTTTTGACATCCGCCTGAATTTCTTTAGCCACCGCCTCCCGCTTGTCAGGGGTCACGCGGGACGGCAAGGCCAGACCGGCCTGCTGCATGATCTGCGCGGCAGGCCGCTCAGCTAATGCCTGTGCAGTTTGTTCAATGGC
>JBLHZH010000282.1:0-3770 GCA_047629695.1 Rhodoferax sp. | reverse complement strand
AGCCACGAGTCACCGTCATTGACGCTGAAACTGGCCAGTTGCACCGCCTCGTCCACATTCAAAGCTTTGGGCAAGGGCTTACCGCTTTTAGGCGCGCGCACATCCTGCACCGGGTTGCTGCTGACCCGCCCTTCGCGTCCGAGCCAGATATAAAAGCCCCGCCAGCCCGACAAAATCAGGGCAATACCACGGCCACTGCGTCCGCCGCTGTGCATCTGTGCCACCCAGCGCCGGATCTGGCGGTTATCCACTTTTTCCAATGCCACCCCAGCCTGGCCAGCGTAATGCGCGAGCTTTTGCAGGTCCAGGCTGTACAGTTCAACGGTGCGTACCGCCAGTCGTTTTTCAACCCGCACATGTTGCAGATAAACATCCATCAGCGCCTGCGCGGCCAGCGAGGGCGGTGTTAGCTGCAGCGTCATGGGTCTTTCCTTAGGCGGGACAGACCGGCACTGGCCAACTCGGCGACACGCGCAAGAAAGTCGGTGCCCATGGTACTGCTGAAGCGCAGGGCATCCGGCGAGGCCAACACCAGCAGACCAAAGGCCGGGCCACTGCTACCGGCCGGCCCCAGGCGCAGCGGCAAAATGGCCAGCGAGGCGGCGGCCTGCGGATCGGGCAACCAGCTGACCACTTCAAAACCACTGTTGACGCCACAAAACGGCTCAGTTAGAGAGCTGGCAAACAACTTGGCGTCTTCGCTCACGCCCTGGGCAAAATCGGCTTGGGCAAAGGCCGGCGCCACATCCCAGACCTTGATGCCGACCTGGGGTACCGAAAATTGCGTCTGGATTTCCTGTGCCATCGCATCCGGCATGGCGCTTACATCGCTCACCAGAAACAAGGTGCGCGCCCATTGCAACAGCTTGTCTGACAGCAACACATTGTCATTGACATTACGAATCATGTCCATGATGCGCTGCTCCAGCAGCTTGATCTTCTCGCGCAACATGGTGGCCTGGCGCTCTTGTAGGCTGACCGCGCGCTGGCTGTGCGGACTCGTCAACTGCACGGCGGCCAGCAGCTCGGCATGGCGCTCAAAAAAGTCGGGGGTATTGGCCAGGTAGTTGGCAATATCGTCTTCGGTGATGGGGTGGGCGAGTGGATTGTTGACAGAGTTACTCATAGGTGATCCGGTAGGTCGATTTCGCCACTAAAAACGGTCGTGGCCGGGCCCGTCATCATGACACTGGTGCCGAGGCCAGCCCAGGCAATACGCAAGCTGCCGCCCCGAGTCTGGACTTCAACCTCGGCGTCGAGCTGGCCCAGCCGGATACCAGCTACCACCGCCGCGCAGGCACCAGAGCCACAGGCCAGCGTTTCACCGGCGCCGCGTTCAAACACCCGCAGACGCACGTGACAGCGGTCCAGCACCTGCATGAAGCCGGCGTTGACGCGCTTGGTAAAGCAGCGATGGTGCTCAATCAGCGGCCCCTGCAACAGCACCGGCGCGCTGTCCAAATCGTCCACCAACTGCACCGCATGCGGATTGCCCATGGACACCAGCGCCACCCAAACCGTCGGCTCAGGCGTTAGACCGGGCAGGGTCAGCGGCCATTTTTCCCAACTGGCGTCGACCTGGGACTGAGCGCCATGGGCGTCAAACGGAATGTCGGCCAAGGTAAAAACTGGCAGCCCCATGTTGACGGTGACCCGGCCATCGGGCATTAGCTCGGGCGTAATTACACCGCCCAGAGTTTTCACCCGCAGCGTATCACGGTCACTCAGGCCCTGATCGCGCACGAAGCGGGCAAAGCAGCGCGCGCCGTTACCACATTGCTCGACCTCGGCGCCATCAGCGTTGTGGATGACGTACTCAAAGTCAATGTCCAGCGCCGGCGACGGGCGCACCGACAGAATCTGATCGGCACCGACACCGAAGTGGCGGTCGGCCAGAAAGCGGTACTGGGCGGTGGACAGGTCCAGGCGTTTTCGGGTTTCATCGAGCACCACAAAATCGTTACCGGCACCCTGCATTTTGGTAAATGAAATTAGCATGAAAGTAATTATCTCCGTATCCTTTGTCTTTTTTCACCCACGGACACGACCCACCCATGCGAATTCCTGAATGGACACCAGCTCTCAAACCCCAACCCCAGGACTTGGTCAATACTATTCTGGCGCGACGCGGCGGCGCCCTGATTAATCTCGACAAAGCCCTGCTCTGGAGTGAGCCACTGGCGCGCGGCTGGAACAGCTACCTCAAGGCCGTGCGCACCGAACTACCCACCAGTCGGCGCCTGCGCGAGCTCGGCATCTGCACGGTGGCCTTGCTGACCGGCGCGGCTTATGAATACCACCACCATGCACCTGATTTTCTGGCCGCCGGGGGCACGCAGGCCGAACTGGCAGCGCTCAACGCCTTTGTCCAGGCCGATCCCCGAGGCATACCCACCGACCCTGCGCTGGGCGAGGTTGAGCAACTGGTGATTCGTTATGCCGCCCAGATGACGCTGGACGTGCGGGTCAGCGACGAGGTCTTTGCCTTCCTGCGCCTGCACTTCGACACCACCGAAATTGTCGAACTGACCAGTGCCATTGCCACCTACAACATGGTGGCGCGGTTTTTAGTCGCCCTCGGCGTGACACCCGAGGCCTGAGCGTGGCCATCAGCCCGCCACGCGCTACCTCTCAGGCGGCCTTGATGTTGTTGTCCCGAACCACTTTGCCCCAAATATCCATCTGGACCTCGACAAACACACGGGCCGACGCCACGGTGCCGCCCACCACGTAAATGCCCTGGGCTTTCAGCCGCTTCGCCACTTCGGGCTGCACCAAAACCTTGTTGAGCGCCTCATTCATGCGTTGCTGGAGGTCGGCCGGGGTCTTGGCTGGGTCCAGAACAGTCCACCAGGCCGGCGCATCAAAACCGGCAAACCCACTTTCAGCCAGCGTCGGCACATCCAGCAGATCGGAGGAGCGCTATGGCGTCGTCACCGCCAGCGGCCGCAGCCGCTTACTGTCAATAAAAGGCTGGGCTAAAAACACCGAGCCAATCGACAACGGCACATGGCCGGCCACCGCGTCACTCATCAACAGGCCACCGGTCCGGTAGAAAATATGCTGCAGATCACCCCCCCATTCTTGGCCAACAAGGCCATCGCCAGATGGCCCAGGCTACCCGAACCAATTGAGCCACAGCTGACACCGTCTTTTTACTTTTCCGCCGCCAGTACGTCAGCAAAGGTTTTGCAGTTTCAACTCATCAGCGTCGCCAGCACCATTGGTGCGGTACCGATCAGCCCCAGTAGAGTCAGGTCTTTTTTTGAATCGAACGGCAGGCTGAGAATCGTGCTCGGGTTGAGACCATGGATGTCAAACACCACGCCGAAGGCATAGCCATCGGGTGCAGCGGTGGCCACGGCGGCGGGGCCAATCAAGCCGGAGACCCCGCCCCGGTTCTCGACCATGACGGGTTGCCCCAGTTGCTGCGACAAGGCAGGCGCCAGCAGGCGAGCCACCTGATCGACTAAGCCCCCTGGCGGAAACACTGTAATTAGCCGGATAGGCTGCTTGGTCGGCCAGGCTTGAGCCAGTGTGCAGTGGCCGCGCCAGGCAGGTGGTGGCGCCCAGGGCCAGCAAGGTACGCAAGGTTTGACGTTTCACTTTTTCTGGTAGAGGTGAGCAAGGGCCGTATTCTGAGCCCCAACAGGGCCTTAAAACCAGTCGGGTTTACGCGGAGATCGCGGCCGCGACAGCCGGCCCGATGGCTTGTACGGCAAAATCGACATATGGTACGCTCCACCCAACGTCTGCACCCTCAAAGCCCC
>JBLHZH010000281.1:0-3781 GCA_047629695.1 Rhodoferax sp. | reverse complement strand
CGCGTCAACTGGATGTGGGCCAATGCGGCGGTACTGAAAAAAGCCGGTGTGGCGGGCATGCCCAAAAACTGGGACGAATTCTTTGTTGCAGCTGAAAAAATTAAGAAAATCGGCCTGATTCCGGTCGCCCATGGCGGTCAGAACTGGCAAGACTTCACCACTTTCGAGTCCGTGGTGCTGGGGATTGGCGGCGCCAAGTTTTACAACGATGCGCTGGTCAAGCTTGACCCCAAGGCGCTAAGCAGCGACACCATGACGAAGTCGTTGGAGACTTTGCGAAAGGTCAAGAGCTACACCGACGCGGCCTCACCCGGGCGCGACTGGAATCTGGCCACCGCGATGGTGATGCAGGAAAAGGCCGCCTTCCAGTTCATGGGTGACTGGGCCAAGGGCGAGTTTCTGGCTGCCGGCAAAGTGCCGGGCAAAGACTTTTTGTGTGCGGCCGCTCCGGGCACAGCCAATGCATTCACGTTCAACGTGGATTCGTTTGCCATGTTCAAGCTGAAAAATGCGGCGGACCAAAAAGCCCAGAGTGACCTGGCGGCTACCATCATGGGCACCGAATTTCAGGAGGTGTTCAACCTGAACAAGGGCTCGATTCCGGTGCGCCTGAACATGAATATGGCCAAGTTTGACGATTGTGCCAAGTTGTCCGCTAAAGACTTCGTGGACACCGCCAAAACCGGTGGTCTGGTGCCGTCGATTGCTCACAATATGGCGATTCGTTCGTCCACAGAAGGGGCCATCAAGGACGCCGTGAGCCAATTCTGGAATGACGACAATATCTCGATCGCTGACGGCGTGAAAAGCATCGTCAAAGCCGCTGCAACGCGCTAACCCGCCATGTCACGCACGTTCGAGTTAGTGATGCCCAAGCTGGCGATTGCGCCGGCCTTTGTGCTGGGCTTCGCCTTTATTTATGGCTTCATGGTTTGGAACGGCGTGCTTTCTGTCACCGGTTCGCGCATGCTGCCCAACTACGATGAGTTTGTCGGGCTGGCCCAGTATCAGCAGTTGTTTAGCATGGATCGCTGGTGGGTGGCGTTGAAAAACCTCGGTATTTTTAGTGTCTTGTATGTCGGCGGTGCCATGCTGCTGGGCATGTTGCTGGCCATTTTTCTGGACCAAAAAGTGCGTGCTGAAGGCGCATTGCGTACCATTTATTTGTACCCGATGGCGTTATCCTTCATCGTCACTGGTACCGCCTGGAAATGGATTTTGAACCCCAGCCTGGGGCTTGAAAAGCTGATGCACGATCTGGGCTGGGCCAGCTTTCATTTTGACTGGCTGGTGCAAACCGAGACCGCCATTTATTGCGTGGTGATTGCCGGCATCTGGCAGTCTGCAGGTTTCGCCATGGCCCTGTTCCTGGCGGGCTTGCGCGGTATTGACGACAGTATCATCAAGGCCGCGCAGATGGACGGCGCCTCGCTGCCGCGCATTTACTGGCGCATCATCCTGCCGATCCTGCGCCCGGTGGTGTTCTCCATCATTCTGGTGCTTTCGCACCTGTCCATCAAGAGTTTTGACTTGGTGATGGCGCTGACCTCTGGTGGTCCCGGCTACTCGACCGACGTGCCGGCCACTTTCATGTATGTCATGAGCTTTACCCGTGGGCAGATCGGCCTGGGCGCGGCCAGCGCCACCATGATGCTGGCTACTGTGGCAGCCATTGTGGTGCCTTATTTGTACAGCGAACTCCGAGCCAAGCCCCATGATCGCTAAATACTTTCCCCGTGTGTTCCTGTACACCGTGCTGCTGGTGTCGGCGCTGTTTTTTCTGGTACCTCTGTATGTGATGCTGGCGACTTCACTGAAGGATGCGGCGCAAATTCGGTCGGGTAACTTGCTGAGCTGGCCGACCTCGCTCAATTTTGAATCCTGGGGGCTGGCTTGGTCGTCGGCTTGTACCGGGGTGGACTGCCGGGGGCTGCAGCCTTACTTCTGGAACTCGATCACCATGGCGGTGCCAGCGGTGCTGATCTCGACCGCCTGGGGCGCTGTCAATGGCTATGTGCTGAGTTTGTGGAAATTCAGGGGCAGCGAGTTGCTGTTTGGGTTTTTGCTGTTTGGTGTCTTCATGCCGTTCCAGGTGGTGCTGTTGCCGATGAGCCAAGTGCTGGGTTATCTGGGCCTGTCAAGCTCAATTGGTGGGTTGGTGCTGGTGCATTGTCTGGCCGGCATGGCTGGCACCACCTTGTTTTTCCGTAACTACTACACTGCCATTCCCAAAGAGTTGGTGAATGCAGCGCGCATGGACGGGGCTGGTTTCTGGCGTATTTTCTGGCGTATCGTGTTGCCGCTCTCGACGCCGATCCTGATGGTGACGTTGATCTGGCAGTTCACCAACATTTGGAACGACTTCCTGTTTGGTGTTGCCTTCAGCGGCGCCGATAGCAAGCCGGTGACGGTTGGGTTGAATAATATGGTCAACACCAGCAGCAGCGTCAAAAACTACAACATCGACATGGCTGCGGCCCTGATTGCCGGCCTGCCCACCATGCTGGTGTATGTGCTGGCCGGTCAATACTTCGTTAAAGGACTCACGGCCGGTGCCGTGAAGGGATAAAGAACACTATGGCAGCTTCACTTCATATTGATGGCATTCGCAAAATCTTCGGTAAGGGCGACAAGGCAGTCGAAGTCCTCAAGCGCATCGACATTACGGTCGCACCGGGCGAATTTCTGATTCTGGTCGGGCCCTCGGGTTGCGGCAAATCAACGCTGCTCAACATCATCGCCGGCCTCGAAGAGCCGACCGAAGGTGAGTTGCGCATTGCCGATAAAAACGTGGTGGGTGTGGCGCCAGCGCAGCGCGACATTGCCATGGTGTTCCAGAGCTATGCCCTGTATCCGAATATGAGCGTAGCCGACAACATCGGCTTTGCGCTGGAGATGCGCAAGGTGCCCAAACCGGTGCGTCACAAGCGTATTCAGGAGGTTGCTGTGATGCTGCAGATCGAGCATTTGCTGGACCGCCGTCCGGCGCAGCTCTCAGGTGGCCAGCGCCAGCGCGTGGCTATGGGCCGGGCACTGGCACGCGACCCGCAACTTTTTTTGTTTGATGAACCCCTGAGCAATCTGGACGCCAAACTGCGGGTTGAGATGCGGGCCGAAATCAAACGACTACACCTGCTCAGTGGCATTACCAGCGTGTATGTGACGCACGATCAGATTGAGGCCATGACGCTGGGTAGCCGCATTGCCGTCATGAAGGACGGCATTTTGCAGCAAATCGGCACGCCTGACGAGATTTACCGGCGTCCGGCCAATACCTATGTGGCGGGTTTTATTGGCTCACCGACCATGAACTTCATCACGGGCCAAGCCGCTGGCGCGGCTTCGGGTGGTCTGTTCAGCTTCAACGGCGGCTCCTTGCCGCTGGACTGTCCGGCTCCGGCCGGCGCGGTGATGCTGGGCCAGCGGCCTGAGCACATTCACCTGAGTTCAGATGCGCCTTGGCGCGGCGAAGTGATACTGGTTGAACCCACCGGGGCCGACACCTATGTGGTGGTTAAAACCGCGCTGGGACCGATTACGGTGCGGGTGCCCCCCAGTACGCCGGTGCGGGTGGGCGAACAGACCGGTCTGACGGTCAGTAACCGCCACAATAATTGGTTCGACATTCAGAGCGGCTTGCGCATTCAGCCGGTAGCAGATCGGGTTGAGCAAGCGGCTTAAGCTTTCACACCTCTCGTTTTTACGAGCGTAGCGCGGCAATTTATGAAGTCAGGGATGCATGCGCTGCTGCGACCTTCAGCCTCGCAGAGACGATCATATT
>JBLHZH010000280.1:0-3797 GCA_047629695.1 Rhodoferax sp. | reverse complement strand
CGCCGGCTGGAGCGCCAAGGCGTACTGGTGGCCCGGCCGCGCCACGGTTTTGCGGTGCGCACCATCAGTGTGCAGGAAATTGACGACCTGTTCGAGGTGCGTTTGAGTCTTGAGTTGACCTCGATTGAACTGGCCTGCCGCAAGGCCGATCACACCGGCCTGGTCCGGCTACAAGCCCTGTTGCAGTCCATGATGCGTCAGGCCCTGACGCTGGCGCAGCATGACCGCATTGCCGCCGACTTGGCGTTGCACACGCTTATTTTTGAGCTGGCAGGCAATGCTCACTTACACCGGATTTTTGTCAACACGCAGACTGAGATGCGCATGATTATGGCGCTGATTGATGCCGTTTACGGGGACCCGGCTGCCATTGCGGCGACCCACCTGCCGATTGTTGATGCGTTGGCGCGGCGCGACGTCGAAGCCGCGAAAGCGGCTATGCGTTTGCATCTGGAGGATGCCTGGAAACACGTGCGCGGCTTGTTCGTCAAGCAACATGGCAGTACCCTTGCGAACGTTAAAGAGGGAAGTACCCATCCCCAATGAAAACTGGGTGCAGCCGTTGTGCCGGTCGGCTATGACCTGAGTATTACCAGCAAACATGCCAGCATGATAAAAATTCAACCCTCTGGTGCCTCCGCTCCAGACCCTAAAAGGAATACCCATGTCTGAAATCTGGCAACTATCTGCCGCCCTTGTCGCTACGCTGATTGCCCAGCGTAAGCTCTCTGCCACCGAGGCTGCCCGGTCTGCACTGGCGCGACTTGATGCCGTCAATCCGCGTCTGAATGCCGTGGTGGATCACCGACCGGACGAGGTGTTGGCGCGGGCCGGTGCGATTGATGCCGCGCTCGCTCGTGGCGAGCATCCTGGACCGTTGGCCGGCGTGCCAATCACCGTCAAAGTGAATATCGATCAGGTCGGTTTTGCCACCACCAACGGCCTGGTGCTGCAAAAAGACCTGATTGCCAAGACCAACAGCCCGGTGGTCGATAACCTGCTGAAAGCCGGGGCCGTCATTATTGGGCGCACCAATACCCCCGCCTTCAGCTACCGCTGGTTCACCAGCAACCAGTTGCACGGACGCACCCTCAACCCGCGCAATGCTGATCTCACGCCCGGCGGCTCGTCCGGTGGCGCCGCCGCGGCGGTGGCTGCGGGCATCGGTCACCTGGCGCATGGCACCGACATCGCCGGCTCCATTCGCTATCCGGCTTATGCCTGCGGCGTGCACGGCTTGCGCCCGACACTGGGACGTGTGGCCGCCTACAACGCCAGCAGTCCCGAGCGTAGTATGGGCGGGCAGATCACCGCGGTGTCCGGACCGATTGCTCGTACGGTGCATGACCTGCGTCTGGGTCTGGCCGCCATGGCCGCGCCGGATCCGCGCGACCCGTGGTGGTCGCCGGCGCCTTTAATTGGTGCCGCAATGCCCCGGCTGGCTGCCGTCTGTATTCGCCCGGACGGGCTGGACACCTGCCCGGAAGTTGCCGCCGCGCTGTTGGACGCCGCTGACCGTCTGCGCGATGCTGGCTGGCTGGTGGACGAACTTGACGTACTGCCGCCGATTCAGGAAGCCAGTGAACTCCAGATTGCCCTGTGGATGGGTGACGGCTATGACGCCATGGTGGCGGCTGCGGAGCGTGAAGGTGACTTGGGCGCCATCACGGCCTTGGCCGGGCAAGCCACAGTGGCTGCGAGCATGACGATAGCCAAGCTGTCCAACGTGCTGGTTCGACGCGCCAGCATTACGCGGGAATGGCAGCTTTTTCTGGACCGCTATGCGGTAGTTCTGCTGCCGGCCAGTGCCGAGTTACCCTTCACCGCCGATCTTGACCTGCAAGGCCCGCCGGCTTATGCCCAGGTCTGGAAGGCGCAGATGACTATGATAGGTCTGCCGCTGACCGGCCTGCCTTCGCTGGTCGTCTCCACTGGCCTGTCAGGTCATAGTCCGGTCGGCGTCCAGTTGCTGGCAGGTCGTTTTCGCGAGGACCTGTGTCTGGAAGCAGGTGAAGCGATTGAAGCCCGTGGCGCACCGTGCCAGGTGGTGTCAGCATGAACAGCATTCCACCATCGACGGCCGTTACGCGTGACTTTTCAGTCTTTGAGGCGGGCAACGTGTTGTTGCAGTCGGGTCGCACGTTTCGCAACATGACGCTGGCTTACAAAACATTCGGCACGCTGAACGCTGACCGTTCCAACGTGATTCTGTACCCGACCTCTTACAGCGCACAACACCATGACACTCAGTTCATGGTGCGCGAGGGGGGCGCACTCGATCCATCCCAATATTTCATCATCATCCCCAACCTGTTCGGCAACGGGCTGTCGAGCTCCCCGTCGAATACCCTGTGGCCGGATGTCGGTACGCGCTACCCTGACGTCAGCTACTTTGATGCGGTACACGTGCAGCACCGGATGTTGGCCGAGGTGTGGGGCATCGATCAGCTGGCGCTGGTCTACGGCTGGTCGATGGGCGCTATGCAGGCCTACCACTGGGCGGCCTTGTTCCCGCAAATGGTTGAGCGTATCGCGGTGGTCTGCGGCGCTGCCCGCTGTGCGCCGCACAACCAGGTGTTTATTGAGGGCGCCATGAGCGCCTTGATGGCCGACCCGGCTTATCAGGAGGGTGTATTCAATGCATTTCCCGTGCGAGGATTTCGCGCCATGGGGCGTGTCTATGCTGGTTGGGCCTTATCGCAAACTTTTTATCGCCAGGAACTGTGGCGCGTTCTGGGCGCTTCGTCGCTTGAAGACTATCTGATCACTCATTGGGAAAGCAACTTTGCGCGGCGCGATCCAGCGGACTTGCTGGCACAATTTCGAACTTGGAAAAATGGTGACATCAGCGCCAACTCACGCTACAACGGCGATCTGCCCAAGGCATTGGCGTCCATCCAGGCGCGTACCTTGTTGATGCCGGGCGACCATGACCTGTATTTTCAGGTCGAAGACAACCGTCTTGAAATGCAGCATCTTCAGCATGCCGAACTTCATCCCATTCCTTCGGTCTGGGGACATCGCGCCGGTAACCCGGTGAACCAGCCCGAAGATCGGGACTTTATAGAAACCCATGTCAAGGCGTTGCTCGCCAAGTGACGGCACCCCTTTCTTTTGAGATGGCATGCGAAAAATTGCGATTTACTGGCCGAGCCACACTGGCGGTGTCCACATCTCCAATAGGCTGGAGTACATGCGCACCACGTTTGAAGAATGCTGCACGGATGCCGGTGAAGTGACTTACTTCAGTTCAATTTCAACAAAAATGAATTCATGGTCGTTGGCATTGATTACGTTATGCTCCACGCCCGTCAAGCGGGTGTAGGAGACGCCCGCTGTCAAGGGGCTGCGGATGTCGCCTTGTGGCGTTTCCAGCAGCAGCGTGCCGGACGTCATGGGGACCACCACGTAGTCCATGGCGTGTTGGTGGTAGCCGGTTTCAGCACCCGGCGCAAAGCGCCACTCAGTTACTTTGACGCGGTCGTTATCAATCTGGACGGTGGGGGTAGCGGCAGGACGAATCATGGGTGGGCTCAAGGTTAAAAGATATTCAGGCAGAAATGGGTTCTACGCCGCACCAGTCGACCATGAACTGCGCCATGGCGGCAGCCACCCGCTGCATGCTAGCCAGTGAGACGGCTTCGTCAATGCCGTGGATATTGCGTGCGGTTGGGCCGTAGATGGTGACCGGCAGGTCGGTCAACAGGGCGAAATGGCGGCCATCGGTGGTGGCGGTGCTGGCCAGTCGTTCAGGTGTCTGGCCCGTGATCTTGTGATGCGCCTCAGCCAGTATTTTC
>JBLHZH010000279.1:0-3815 GCA_047629695.1 Rhodoferax sp. | reverse complement strand
GCAAGCCACCCTCTAATGTGCACAATCGCTCTTCCAGCATGTAAGTGGTGGGCGTGCCGTGCAGACCGTAGGTGTAAGCCGTTTTATCTTTCCATTCAAAATTGCGCATCGCGGCCACATCGGGAAAGATCACGGTTGAGGCCTTGAACACGCCGGGCTGGGGAGCAGCAAAGCCGGCAGGCGGAATGTAAGGGTGGTGAATCAGCGCAGTGGTGGGATGGGTCATCAGGTGTGCTGCGCCTAAACGCTCCACTTTTTCAACAACTGGGCCGGCCGCAGGGCATCATAGCCTTCAAACGGTTGGTGAATCCAGGGATTGGTGGGCAAAAACTCCACCGAATAGTCGGGCGTAAAAGTAGACAGGGCCTTGGTCCAGATCACGGCGCTGCGCAACTCGGTAATCGGCTTGTAGTCACTTTTCAGTTGCATCATCACGGCATTCAGCGTGAGCCCGGAATCGGCCAAGTCATCGACCAGCAACACCCGGCCCGCAATCTCGCCTTTGGGCGTGGTGATGAAACGTGCAATATCCAGTTTGCCCTGTAACTTGCCCGAATCTGCACGATAAGAGCTGGTGGACATGATAGCCAGAGGCTTATCAAAAATACGCGACAAGATATCACCTGGGCGCAAGCCGCCCCGCGCAAGGCACAAAATGGTGTCGAATTCCCAGCCCGACTGGTCAATCTTGATCGCTAGCTTTTCGATCAGGTTGTGGTATTCGTCATAGCTCACGTACAAGTGCTTGCCGTCTTCAGTCAACATGAATTTACTCCTGATTTAATTGAATGAGTACGGTGGCTTAGTCGGCCAAGTAGGGGTGGCGCACCATGATGGTATGGTCGCGGTCCGGACTGGTTGAGACCAGATGAATCGGCACCCCCGTGACCTGCTCAATGCGCTGCAAATAAAGACGTGCATTGATAGGCAACTTGTCAAACTGCGTCACACCAACGGTATTGTCACTCCAGCCCGCCATGGTTTCATAGACCGGCTTGCAACGCTCAATATCATCGGCGCCCATGGGTAGGATGTCAATCAGCTGACCATCAAGCTCGTAGCCGGTGCACAGTAGCAGCTCTTTCAGGCCGTCCAGCACATCAAGCTTGGTAATGCACAGACCCGACAGGCCGTTGACCTGCGCAGAACGCTTCAGCAGCGCCGCATCAAACCAGCCACAGCGACGGCTGCGCCCGGTAGTGACACCTTTTTCAGCACCGACAGTACTCATGTGGTAGCCCGGTGTGCCCGGCACTTCCCAATCGAGTTCAGTCGGGAACGGACCACCACCGACACGCGTGCAATAGGCTTTGGTGATGCCTAAAATGTAATGCAGCATGCCTGGGCCAACGCCCGAACCGGCCGCCGCATTGCCCGCCACACAATTGCTCGACGTGACAAACGGGTAGGTGCCATGATCGACATCCAGCAAGGTACCCTGGGCACCTTCAAACAAAAGATTGGCCCCCTTGAGGTGAGCCTCGTTGAGTTCACGAGATACATCGGCCATCATGGGCTTGAGTAATTCGGCGTGGCACATTGCTTCATCAAAAACCGGCTGGAACTGGACCTGGCCATCGACCATGTAAGAGGAAAGTGTCGGGCCAAAGTCAAAGGCCGCCGCGTTCAGATAAGTACTGAGTACATGGTTGTGCAAATCAAGCAGTTCATGCAACTTACGGGCAAAACGCTCCGGGTATTTAAGGTCTTGCACGCGCAGGGCACGGCGCGCAATCTTGTCTTCATAGGCCGGGCCAATGCCGCGCCCAGTGGTGCCAATTTTGGCGTTACCACCCTTTTCACGGGCCGCTTCGCGAGCCACATCGAGCGCAGCGTGAAACGGCAAAATCAGCGGGCAGGCCTCACTGATACGCAGGCGCGAACGCAATTCAACGCCGACCTTTTCAAGACCTTCGATTTCTTCGAATAATTTGGCTGCGGACAACACCACACCATTGCCGATGTAGCACTTCACGCCCGGTCGCATGATGCCACTGGGAATCAGGTGCAAGGCCGTTTTAACGCCATTGATCACCAGCGTGTGACCGGCGTTATGGCCGCCCTGGAAACGCACCACGCCCTGCGCGCTCTCGGTAAGCCAGTCGACCAGCTTGCCTTTGCCCTCATCGCCCCACTGGGTACCTACGACGACGACATTACGACCTTTTGTTGCAATCATTTCAATTTTTCTCAAACGGATTTCACGACCCACTGCCCGGCAACCTGAATCAGCTCACGGTCGCAATGGAACTCATCAACTTCACTCTCATGGCCTGGCAAGGCACACACCACCGTCTCACCCCGAGCCCGCAAGGCCACGATGGCGGCACGTAATTCAGCCGTATCGCCCCAGGGCGCATGAATGGCACAACGCAGAGGGCGAGCCGCCAACACACCCACCAGCGCCTTGACATCCAGACTGAAACCGGCAGCGGGCCGGTTGCGGCCAAATACTGCACCTACTGCGTCATAGCGACCACCCCGAACCAGAGCGTCACTGGCACCAGGCGTATAGATCGAAAAGCGCGGCCCGGTATAGTAGGCATAGCCGCCCAAATCGGCCAGATCAAAGGTCAGTCGTGTTCCCTCCAGATGGCTGGCCAGCCACTTGAGGTTAGCCAGCGCCTGTGCCACGGCAGGCAACGCTGGCAAGACCTTTTCAGCTTCCAGCAGCACTTGCTCATCACCGTATAACTGAACCAGTGCCAGCAGACCCTGGCGCGCTTCTGGCGGGAAATGACGGGTCAATGTGCGTAACTCGGCACCGTCCTTGGCGGCCAGTGCCTCATGCACCAGGGATAACACACCGCGTTCGGCATGCACCCCCGCCAGCAAGGCATCAACCAGGCGGGCATCCGCCATGTCGATGCTGGGGGCAACGACTTTCGCGACCTTAAGGCAATCCAGCGCAAGCTGCAATGTCTCAAGATCGGCCTCCAAGCCGGCGTGACCGTAAATTTCTGAACCGAACTGCAACGGTTCGCGCGTCGCATGGGGACCAGCCGGTCGCGTGTGCAACACTGGCCCGCAGTAACACAGACGTGCAACACCTTGACGATTAAGTAAATGGGCATCAATGCGCGCCACCTGAGGCGTGCTGTCAGCGCGTAGCCCCATCGACCGACCCGAGAGTTGATCGACCAGTTTGAAAGTTTGCAGGTCAAGCGCCTGGCCAGCACCGGTCAGCAATGACTCCAGGTGTTCCAGCAAGGGCGGCATGACCAACTCGTAGCCATAGCAGCGCGCCATGTCCAGCAAGTCGCGGCGAAGTTCTTCGATGTGCCGTGCTTCAGACGGCAAGACATCGGCAAGGTGATCCGGCAGGACCCAGGCAGACATGTATATTTTGGGGTGCTGTTAAAACCATGATTTTACCGGTCATGAACACCGGATTGACACATGGCAGTTGGCAAATCAGGAAAGCAGCGGGAAGAATGCGGTCGAAGCCCAAAAAATGCCATTGATTAACATTTCATAAAGGCCTGCATAGCCACATCCGACCCGCCTCAAGCGGAGAGATAAAAATTAGAAAGCCCTCGATCTAGCGAGCGAGGGCCTATGGTCTGCCCCAAATGGACAGGTCTTGACAGCAAGGACAACCGTCGGGCTGTTATCGGACGGTTGGCACCACAGAGCCCCGCAGGGCGTTAAAGAACTCAGACGATGCGGGATCAATTACCATCACATCACTCTTCTTGCTAAAGCTGGCCTTGTAGGCATCCAGACTGCGATAAAACTGAGCAAACTGCGGATCACGTCCAAAAGCATCAGCATAAACGCTGGCAGCTTGCGCATCGCCCTCACCCTTGACCTTC
>JBLHZH010000278.1:0-3820 GCA_047629695.1 Rhodoferax sp. | reverse complement strand
GCTGAGGCCACAGCGTACCAAGCCGCCTGCCCCTTGAGATGAACCATGCGCCACCAGATTCCCGCCACCCACACGCTGCTGTGCTTTGAAGCCGCCGCCCGCCATGAGAGCTACACCCGTGCTGCCCAGGAACTGTCACTGACGCAAAGCGCGGTCTCGCGGCAAATCAATGCGCTGGAGGAGTTCCTGGGAGTAGCACTGTTTCGGCGTACCCGCCATGGCGTAACGCTGACCGAGCGCGGCGCCGACTACGCCCGCCAGGTAGTGCCACGCCTGCGCGGCCTGGCGCAAGACACACTGGACGTGATGTCGGCCCAAGGCCGGGGCGGCACCCTGCATCTGGCAGCGGTGCCGACCTTTGCCACCCGCTGGCTGATCCCCCGGCTGGCCGACCTGAAAGCGCAGCATCCCGAGATCACGATCCATATCGAGACCCAGACCCGGCCCTTCATGTTTGCCGACACCCTGTTTGACGCCGCCCTCTATGCGGGCACTGATGAGCAAGTGCGCAACTGGGCTGGAACACAGGCCATTCGACTGCTCAACGAAGACGTGGTGCCGGTCTGCCACCCGTCCTTTTTGGGCGCGCAAAGCAGCCTGACACCACAAGCCATTGCCCAGCTGCCACTGCTGCAACAAAGCACCCGCCCCAACGGCTGGCGCCAGTGGTTTGACGCCGCCGGCGTCAGCGCACCGCTGGCCCTGTCCGGGCCACGCTACGAGTTATTCTCCATGACGGCTGCCGCCGCTGCCCACGGCCTTGGCCTGGCATTGGTGCCGCGTTTGCTGATAGAGACCGAGCTGGCGCGCGGTGAATTGGTCGTCGCCTGCGACCAGGTCCTGCGCGGCGAACGCAGCTACTACCTGGTGACCCCCGAGCGTGCCGACGAACGGCCCGTGGTCGGCACGTTTAAAACCTGGTTACAGCAAAAGGCACCGCCTTAATAGTTTCGTCTGAACGAGGCCGCAGAAACGAATCACCCTCGTCTTTGCGAGGAGCTTTAGCGACACGGCAACCCAGGAAGTCATGGGCTGCCGCGGCCTGCGGCCTCACAGAGACGAGAGGGGTTAGGACTTGAGCCAGCCCAGGCCGGCGGAGGTGCCGCCGGGTTGCATACCGGCGCGGGGGCGGTACTCACAGCCGACCCAGCCGGAAAAACCCAGCTCATCCAGGATCGAAAACAGATAGGGGAAGTTCAGTTCACCCAGATCGGGTTCATGGCGGTCCGGCACACCGGCAATCTGGATGTGACCGACCCGGCCGGTCGGCAGGTACTGGCGCAGCTTCATGGCCAGGTCGCCTTCGACAATCTGGCAGTGGTACAGGTCCATCTGAACCTTGAGGTTAGGCGCCCCCACATCAGCAATCACCTGATGCGCGTGGTCCTGGCGGTTCAGGAAGAAGCCGGGAATGTCGCGCGGGTTGATGGGCTCAATCAGCACATCCACGCCCTGTTGCGCCGCCTCTGCAGCGGCCCAACGCAGCTGGCTGATGTAGCCGTCGTACAACGCGGCCCGCTCAACACCGGCGGGCAGCAGGCCCGCCATGATGTGAATGCGCGGACAGTTCAGCGTGACGGCGTAGGCCAGCGCCTCGCCGATGCCTTTTTGAAACTCGGCTTCGCGCCCTGGCAAACAGGCCAGGCCGCGCTCACCACTGTCCCAGTCACCGGGCGGCGCGTTAAACAGCACCTGCTGCAAACCATGGACCTGCAGGCGGGCGGCAATCTCGCTGGCCTCAAAGGCGTACGGAAACAAATACTCCACGGCCTTGAAGCCGTCTTTCGCGGCGGCCTCAAAGCGGTCGAGAAACGCAAACTCAGGGTAGAGCATGGACAAATTAGCAGCAAATTTAGGCATAAGTAGAGCTTACCAGCGGGCACCAAAGGTCTGGCGCAGTTCTTCAATTTGGGGGTCGGTCAGGGGTTCGGGCAGCGCCGCACCCAGGCTGACCAAGCGGGCAGTTTCTTCCAGTTCTTCCAGCGTGGCCATGGCACTGGCAGGCGAGTCGTGCCACACATTGGGGCCGAGGCGCGCCAGCATCACGGCGCGGATCGGCGTGCCGCGTTGGCCATAGCGCTCGATCATCTGTGCCACTTGCGCTGCCGCCGCCGGGTCGCCGGGGCGGTGGTAGGCCAGCACTGGCACATGACCGACCTTCATCACAAAGTAGGGTGTGACGGCGGCCAGCAGTTCGACAGGTACAGCGCCTTGCGGTTGCAAAGTCAGCGCCACACAGTGCGTGCTGTGGGCATGAATCACACACCGGGTCGCGCTGTCAAACTGAACAGCCGTCCGGTAGATCTGCGCATGCAGCGCGATGGTTTTGCTGGCTTTGTCGCCGCTGACTTGTTGCATTTGGTCGTCGAGTCGGGCCAGTCGAGTCGGATCGAGAAAGCCCAGGCAGGCATCGGTGGGCGTGATCAGAAAACCACCGCCTTGCGCCGCATCGAGCCGCACACTGATGTTGCCGGCCGTGGCATGCACATAGCCGCGCTCGAACAGGCTGCGCCCGACACGGCAAATCTCGTCTCTCGCCTCGGACTCCCTCATGCCAGTCTCGCGAAGGCTTTGTTAAAGAAATCGTCTGCGCCAAAGTTACCGGATTTGAGTGTGAGGTGCAAGCCGCCTAACGGCGCGGCATCGCTCTGAGCATGGCACCAAGGCACACCGGGGTCGATTTGCGAGCCGATTTTTACTTGCGTGATGTTCAAGGCCTGCACGCAGGCGCCCGAGGTTTCACCACCGGCCACCACCAGTTGGCGCACGCCCAAAATCACCAGACCCCGCGCAATGGCCGCCAAGGTGCGCTCCACCAGCGCGCCAGCCGCGTCAACACCCAGTTGCTCTTGCACCGACTTGACCACGACAGGGTCTGCGGATGAATAAATGAGTACCGGCCCCTGCGCCAATAAGGGTTGCGCCCAAGCCAGGGCAGCGGCCACGCCATCGCCCCCCGCCGCCTCGTCGACAGCGATTTGTAGCGGGTCAATGGCCAGTGCCGGACGCCCGCTCTGAATAAAAGTCTGCACCTGCCGGTTGGTCGCCAGCGAGCAACTGCCCGACAGCACTGCCTGCAGCCCCATGGCCTCTGGCAAGGCACTGGCCATGCCCGAGGGCACAATACCAAAATTAGCAGGCAGGCCAATTGCCACCCCCGAGCCAGCCGTCACCAGCGGCAGGTTCTTGAGGGCGGGGCCCAAGCGCATCAGGTCGTCATTGGAAATGGCGTCGACCACGGCCAAGCTCACCCCTTCGGCACGCAACTGTGCGATACGTGTACGTATCGCTGCTACGCCCTGTGCTACCACCTTGTAGTCAATCAGGCCCACCCGGCCACGGCACTGCGCCTGCAGCACGCGCACCAAGTTGGCGTCAAGCATGGGGGTAAGCGGGTGGTTTTGCATACCACTCTCGCTGAGCAGTACATCGCCAACAAACAAATGTCCCTTGAAGACGGTGCGCTGGTTGTCCGGAAAAGCGGGCGTGGCGATAGTGAAGTCACAGCCTAAAGCCGCCATCAACGCTTCGGTCACGGGCCCGATGTTGCCTTGTGCCGTGCTGTCAAAGGTAGAGCAGTACTTGAAATAGATTTGCTGTACGCCCTGCGCCTGCAGCCAGCGCAACGCCGCCAGCGACTGAGACACAGCCTGATCCACCGGCAAAGTACGCGACTTGAGCGCTACCACCACTGCGTCCGCGTCTGCATCGAGCGACTGCCCCGGCACGCCCATGGCCTGTATCACGCGCATACCGGCGCGCACCAAGTTGTTGGCGAGATCGGTGGCACCGGTAAAGTCATCGGCAATACAGCCTAAAA
>JBLHZH010000277.1:0-3821 GCA_047629695.1 Rhodoferax sp. | reverse complement strand
TTTCTTTGCCGTCAGCATATGTTTTCCAAAACCAGCGTTTAGAACCTGCCGGACTGACTTCAAGGTACAGGCCACTGCTGCAAGTAAGGCGGTAACGCTTCTTGTCGGCTGGACAGGTGGCGTTTCTGATTTCGGCATCGGTCAACATGGTGTTTCCTATCGGGGTACAGAGTGGAAACCGGGGAACAAATCAAAAAAGTGTCCCGCTTACCCCGGTTGTTCCCCGCTATGTTCCCCGGTTTGGTCTTGGCTGTCAATGTATGCCCCTGTACACCCCTGCCCTGTAAGTAGCTGATTTACCAAAGAAAAAGGCCTCCGAGTATCGCTACTTGGAGGCCTTTATCAGGGGTATTGGTGGAGCTGGGGGGATTTGAACCCCCGTCCGCAAGCCTTGTTCGGGCAGATCTACATGTTTAGTGGTCTGATTTGAGTCTCGCCACCTGTGTCGCGCAGCCACACGCTACACAGGACGCCAGTACCCTATTTTCTTG
Organism: Rhodoferax sp.; assembly: GCA_047629695.1. Classification (GTDB taxonomy): domain Bacteria; phylum Pseudomonadota; class Gammaproteobacteria; order Burkholderiales; family Burkholderiaceae_C; genus Rhodoferax. The sequence continues at coordinate 3,330 of JBLHZH010000277.1, read as the reverse complement.
CCCCGGATTAAGGTACCCAATCCGGAGCCAGCCGATAAAATTATCTTTACAGCCTGGAGCGTTTAACTTGCGTTAATTACCCCTTGCCCAGCCCATCGGCCTGCTGTTGTAAAGCTCACGGGCAATTAAGCCGCGAGTGCGAAACGTTCGTCGTTTGCAGTTAGTTTTTTTGAATCAGATTTACGAGCACACTCAGCTCGACATGCACCACAACCGCGTCCGAACCTACGTCGAAACCAGTGCAGCCCCAAGATTTCTATTTTAGGGCCTTCCCCAACAATTGCAATAGCCCTTTAGGAGAATTAATTGTGGCGTGTGCACCCCACTGTGCAGGATCGGCTTTTTGGCCGAGGTAGCCATAGGTAGCCGCCACCGTCGCCATCCCGGCCGCCAGTCCAGCCACAATGTCTCGTTCGTCATCGCCAACATAGAGGCAACGCGCCGGCGCAATAGCCAACTGCCTGGCAGCCTCAAGCAACGGGGCGGGATGCGGCTTGGCATGGGGCGTGGTGTCACCACTGATCATGGTTCTGGCAGAGACAAACAGCGGCATGGCACGCGTCAGGGGATCGGTAAAGCGAGCCGCCTTGTTGGTCACCACGCCCCACGGCATATTCAGCGCAACCAGCTGGGCAATAAGTTCATTCACACCCTCGAAAGCGTAGGTGGCGTGCGTCATACATTGGGTGTAGTTCGAAAAAAATTCTTCCCGCAGCGCTTCAAAATCAGCATGCTCAGGCGTCAGGCCAAAAGCCACGCCAAGCATGCCGCGGGCGCCGGCACCGGCCATCGGCCTATAGTCAGCCAATGGCAACGAGGGCAGACCGCGATCCTGGCGCATTTTATCAGCGGCAGCACCCAAATCGGGCGCGCTGTCAATCAAGGTACCATCCAAATCAAAAAGGACAGCCTGAATGTCGGCAAAGGCCGGCTGCACCGGGCTCAAGGCGTTACCACCGCTGGTTTTTGCGTGGCAAAGAGATAGTTCACGCTGGTGTCCTCACTCAGCCAGTAGCGACGGGTTAGCGGGTTGTACGACATGCCACGGGTGTGGCGAAGATCCAGGTTAGCCGAACGGCAGTCACGGGCCAACTCGCTGGGACGGATCATCTTGGCGTATTCGTGGGTGCCACGTGGCAGCAAGTTGAGCACGTACTCTGCACCCAAAATAGCAAATAAAAATGATTTTGGACTGCGGTTCAAAGTCGAGAAAAAAATCCAACCGCCGGGCTTGACCAAGGCCGCACAGGCCCGCACAACAGAACCCGGATCGGGCACATGTTCCAGCATTTCCATGCAAGTGACAATATCAAAGCGTTCTGGTTGCTGGGCTGCCAGTGCCTCGACGCTGACCTCCTGGTACTCGATATTGGGTGTTGAAGCCTCAAGGGCGTGCAATTGCGCCACCTTGAGGGCCTTGGCTGACAGGTCAATACCTGTAACCTGAGCCCCCAGGCGCGCCATGGCGTCAGCCAGAATGCCGCCACCACAGCCTACATCAAGAACCTGCAGGCCTTTGACAGGTGCCAGGCGGTTGAGCCATTCCAGGCGCAACGGGTTAATTTGATGGAGCGGGCGAAACTCACCATCCATATCCCACCAACGGTGGGCCAGATCAGAAAACTTGGCCAGTTCGGCCGGATCAGCGTTCAGTGTTGAAGTCATACGGTGATTATCAACAATAGCGAATGCCCATGATCCGGAGGTGCAGAACAAGCTACGCTTGAAACATAGATTACCGCGCTTCGCTAGTCAAGACGAGAGTGTGGCGAGCGCAAAGATGCGAAGTTCCTAGAACAAAAAACCCCACAAAAGTGAGGTTTTTTATTGAAGCAGCCTCTAAAGACTGCCCATGGATGCTGGGAGCAATTATTTGCTACGGGTACCAACAACTTCAATTTCAACGCGGCGGTTTTTGGCGCGTCCGTCAGAAGTCTTGTTATCAGCAACGGGTTGCTTCTCGCCTTTACCTTCAGTGTAAACACGATTTTTCTCGATTCCTTTGGACACCAAGTAAGCTTTGACAGCTTCCGAGCGGCGAACCGACAGACGCTGGTTGTAAGCGTCGCTGCCAACGGAGTCAGTGTGGCCCACCGCAATGATGACTTCCAGGTTGATACCTTTAACTTTACCGACTAAGTCGTCAAGCTTTGCCTTGCCAGCAGGCTTCAGAACCGACTTATCAAAGTCAAAGAAGGCATCGGCAGCGTAAGTAACCTTAGTCGCCACTGGCGGCACAGGCGCAACAGCTGGTGCAACCGCGACCGGTGCAGGTGCTGCCGTAGGAGCAACAGGAGCCATAACAGGCGCAGCAGCCACGATGGCACCATCGCAGCCAACTGCTGCAGTTGCTGGTGTCCAGGTGGCATTGCGCCAGCAAAGGTTTGTGGAGTTCTTCAAAGCGTCGCCACTTGATGTACGCCAGTTATCAACCGTTTGAGCGCCGGCGGCAGTTGCAAGTGCTGCGGTAGCAATCAGCATTGCCACTTTATTTAATTTCTTCATGGTTCTCCTTTGGGGGAAAAAAGCCGCAGCAGCGCTGCGAATATTTTTTAAAACGATCTAGATGCCTATCACCTAGACCGGTCTCAATATTGTGCCACAGCAGGATTCGGCCCTGAATGCGGAAGCGAAACGTAGTCAATTACATCGAAGAAACAGCAAAAAAGGGCACTATTCGTTGCAAAGAAGCGACAAGGCGCTCGCCTTAGAATAAGGAGTTGCCTTTGACATAAGGCCCATAGCCTAAGCCACGATCGCCCCATGACCCAGTTTGCCAAAGAAACCCTGCCCATCAGCCTTGAAGAGGAGATGCGACGCAGTTACCTTGATTACGCCATGAGCGTGATTGTGGGGCGCGCCCTACCCGACGCCAGGGATGGGTTGAAACCGGTCCATCGACGCGTGCTGTTTGCCATGCACGAACTCAATAACGACTGGAATCGGCCTTACAAGAAGTCAGCTCGTATTGTGGGTGACGTAATTGGCAAGTACCATCCACACGGCGACAGCGCAGTCTATGAAACCATCGTACGTATGGCGCAGGACTTCTCGCTACGCCACATGCTGGTGGACGGTCAGGGCAATTTCGGTTCTGTGGATGGCGACAATGCGGCGGCCATGCGGTACACCGAAATCCGCATGTCAAAGATCGCCCATGAATTACTGGCGGACTTGGACAAGGAAACCGTTGATTTTGGCCCTAACTATGATGGCAGCGAGCAAGAACCGCTGGTCATGCCCGCCCGTTTTCCCAATTTGCTGATCAATGGATCCTCTGGCATTGCAGTGGGTATGGCCACCAATATTCCGCCGCACAATTTGAACGAA
>JBLHZH010000276.1:0-3822 GCA_047629695.1 Rhodoferax sp. | reverse complement strand
TTTCCACATCCATTAAAGGCTCAATGACGACTTCGCCATGGGCCTGCAAGATACCCGAGGCCATACGCTGGGCCATCTCGGTGGCCGCGTTGCCAATGTCGATCTGACCCACCGCTATATCAAAGTGGCGACCATCCAGTGATGCCGCCTTGGTCAGACCCGTCACGCCGTGTTTAGTGGCGGTGTAAGCAATGCTGTTGGGTCGCGGCGCCGTGGCCGAGATCGAACCGTTGTTAATGATGCGCCCACCCCGTGGCGTTTGCGTCTTCATCACCCGAAACGCTTGCTGGATACACAGAAACATACCGGTCAGATTGATGTCGACGACATTTTTCCACTGCGCCAGCGTGAGTTCCTCCAGAGGCACCGCCGGCGCACTGACGCCCGCATTATTAAACAGCACGTCGACCCGACCAAAAGCTTCTACCGTGGCATCAAACAACGCTTTGACCGACGCCGGATCGGAGACATCCGTGGGCACTACCCGTACGTACTCGGGCGCTTGGCCAAGCGCCATGACCGCCTGCAGCGGCTCTGGCCGGCGACCGGCCAGCACCACCCGGTAACCGGCAGCCATCAGCGCCAACGCCGCCGCCTTGCCGACACCGGAGCCAGCGCCCGTGACGATCGCTACTTTTGAAGTTAAATTTGAGGTTAAAGTCATCTTAGGTCCTGCGGCGTGGTTTTTTCCCTTTGTCCTGGCTCTTGGCGGATGCCGACCGGGCGACCGCTTTAGCGGACTGGATGGGAGATAAGGGTGAGCGGTCAAAAGGCTCGGCTATTTTTCGGCTAGCGCGCTTGGGCGGCGTGGCGCCAGACCGGTCTGCACCGGGCCCGTCGACAGCCTGGCGTTCCGTCGTTGCTCCCTTGTCTTTCATGGCACGAGACACCAGGCCCTCGTCATCCTGAATCAGGCGAAAGTCAATCCGCCGGCCGTCCAGGTCCACCCGGCTGACCTGGATCTTGACCCGGGTTCCAATGGCGTAGCGCATGCCCGAGCGTTCACCGCGCAGTTCCTGGCGAACTTCGTCAAAACGGTAATACTCGCCACCCAGTTCGGTGATGTGAACCAGACCCTCGACATACATCGCATCGAGCGTGATAAACAAACCAAAGCTGGTCACCGAACTGACAAGGCCGCCAAACTCTTCGCCCAAGTGACCATGCATGTATTTGCATTTGAGCCAGGCCTCAACATCCCGACTGGCCTCATCGGCTCGCCGCTCGTTGGCACTGCAATGCAGGCCAGCCGCTTGCCAAGCCTGCATTTCAGGGCTTTGTTTTTTGGCCTTTTGACCAGCTTCAGTCGCACGTGCAGCCAAGCCTTTTTCGAGCCGGCGCGACAACTTGGCCTGGGCTTCACCCGGTGTTGGCAGCACCGGCAAGTGGTACTTGGTCTTGGCCAGAATCGCCTTGATGACACGGTGCACCAACAGATCCGGATAACGCCGGATCGGACTGGTGAAATGGGTGTAAGCATCAAATGCCAGACCAAAGTGGCCGTTATTGAGCGGCGTATAAATCGCTTGTTGCATGGAACGCAGCAGCATGGAGTGAATCTGCTGCGCATCCGGGCGATCTTTGGTGGCGTTGGCAATGACCGCAAACTCAGCCGTTGCCGGCGCATCGCTGATGGTCAGCCCCAAGCCTGTGACCTTGAGGTAGTTGCGCAGGATCTCGATTTTTTCGGGCGTCGGCCCTTCATGCACGCGAAACAGGCCGGCATGCTTACTTTGCGCGATGAAGTCAGCACTGCACACATTGGCCGCCAGCATCGCCTCTTCAATCAACTTGTGTGCGTCATTGCGCGTGCGTGGCATGATTTTTTCAATACGTCCCACCTCGTCACAAACGATCTGCGTCTCCACGGTCTCAAAATCGACCGCCCCGCGGCGCACCCGTGACTTCAACAGCGCACGGTAGACATCATGCAAATTCATCAAGTCAGTAACACGTGCTTTACGCTTCAAAGCCTCGGGGCCCCGTGTATTGGCCAAAATAGCCGCCACTTCGTTATAAGTAAAACGGGCATGGCTCAATATCACCGCCGGGTAAAACTGGTAGGCAGAAACCTCTCCGTCTTCGGTCACCATCATGTCGCAAACCATACTCAGTCGCTCGACGTCCGGGTTCAGCGAGCACAGGCCGTTGGACAATTTCTCGGGCAACATCGGAATCACACGACGCGGAAAGTAGACACTGGTGGCGCGATCATAAGCATCCACGTCAACCGCCGAGCCGGTTTGAACATAGTGGCTGACATCGGCAATCGCCACCAGCAAGCGCCAGCCTTTGACGGCAGACTTACCCCGGCCGATCTTGGTGGGTTCACAATACACCGCGTCATCGAAGTCACGGGCATCTTCACCGTCAATCGTCACCAGAGGGACATCGGTCAAATCAACGCGCTGTTTTTTATCCTGCGGACGTACCTTGTCGGGTAAGGTACGGGCCTGCGCAATACAGGCGTCTGAAAACTCATGCGGCACACTGAATTTGCGCACCGCAATTTCAATCTCCATGCCGGGGTCGTCCACATCGCCCAGAATTTCCTTGACCCGCCCCACGGGTTGGCCATACAAGGTGGGCAACTCAGTCAACTCGACGACGACGACCTGACCAGGCTTGGCCGCACCGGTCGCCGTTTTGGGAATCAGCACATCCTGGCCAAAACGCTTGTCATCAGGCACCACGATCCAGATGCCACTTTCCTGCAGCAAACGACCCACGATCGGCTGCGGGGGGCGCTCAATGATGCCAACGACTCGCCCTTCAGGGCGACCCTTACGGTCACTGCGCACAATGCGCACCGTGACGCGGTCTTTGTGCAGCACCGCCCGCATTTCGTTGGGTGGCAAAAAGATATCTGCCCCGCCATCATCGCGCGTGACAAAGCCGTGCCCATCGCGGTGACCTTGAACCACACCCTGAACCTCGTCCAGCAAACCGCTGGTTTGATTTATATTTTTGATAAAACTTCTCTCTCCTGATTTATACAGGCTGTAAAACTGTTGAGCGCACAAATGCGCATACATTCAATCAATGATTCATCCTAGCACTTGGGCTAAAAATTCTTTAAGTCGAAGGATTTGATAAAACCTTAATATTTTGTAATATTACCGCTTCATTCAGCCTGTCCACCCCCGCAGAGTGCCAATCGGCTTAAAAAGCTATGCTATGATTAGTGTATGCCCGGATGGCGGAATTGGTAGACGCGCACGGTTCAGGTCCGTGTGCCGCAAGGTGTGGAGGTTCGAGTCCTCTTCCGGGCACCAAAAAAAGTAAAGCCTCTTGCAATTGCAAGAGGCTTTTTCTTGTCTGGAAGTATTTAAAACCAATCCCGCAAGTCTGGCCATTAGCCACTTCGCCCTGTTGCAGGCAGGCCTCAGACTTGACCACTACAGTTGGGTCGATCAGGCAGCGGGCTAACCACCAGCAGCCCATCGCCTGAGCTGTACCGAAGGCCCAACCCCCATGCACATCAGTGGTCCAATAATCACCCCGCATAAGCCGGCTCAGCCCGATCGTCAGCGTCAAAATTGCGGCACTCAGCAACAAGTAAGGCCGCTGGGACAGGCGCTTGTGGGTACTGGCCACCAAGGCGGACAAAGACAGTACTGCGCTGCCAACGGCAAAAATAATTAGGACAATTGAACTGCCGAGGCCACTCAAGTCGCACGTAACCTCCCCTAGGACAGGACAGGACAGGACAGGCTGCACACACCAACTGGACACTTTTCATTAATTGAAAATTAACAAAACCAGGGTCGACACTACCGACAACACGTCCCAGTTTTACACATACAAAAGCCAGCAGCACGG
>JBLHZH010000275.1:0-3839 GCA_047629695.1 Rhodoferax sp. | reverse complement strand
CCGGATATCAGGATTTATGACACAAAAATACTGGCCTAGCGCCTGTTTAAAAGCCTGATTGTGATTGGCACCAAAGCCCTTGGGGATCAGATTTCTGATGACTTTGACAGGATAAAAAAAATCCGATGTTTGGAATAGCAATTCCTCGTCCAGATTAAGTGTGAGAATTAACTCTAAATCCAGTTGTTCACAATTTTCATGAATATCTTTCATCAGCTGGGCAACCATGACCATTTGACCGTGGCTGACGACAGATATTGACAGAAGATTCTTTGACGCATCTGCTACTTTTTCCATCGCAGATACCCTAGATAAATAGCCAGTCGACGCACAAACTTCAATAAAGAATAGGCCAGCAACACGGCTAGTTGCAGGCGGTTGATATAACCAGCCTGACACAGACGACGGTAGTTGCCCAAATCGCTTCGCTCCATCAGCCATAAACGCGAGCTCAAGCCCGTCACACCAAATGGCGCCTTGTAAATGGCCGTCAGGGCAACTGGAAGCTTGACCACACGATCGCCAGAGCACACCACACGCAACCAAAGCATGTGGTCTTCCATGTAGCGCTGTCGCTCAATAAAACGATAGCGGACATCACGTTTGATCATGGCGGAGGGAGTGACAAATTGGTTGGACAGCAACATCGCCCATTTTCCGACTGTTTGCGCCTCACCCTGGTCAACGTCAGAGTTCGGAAGTACCCCTTGTTTGAGCACGCGAAATTCATGCCCACTCAAGGCTACATCCGGCCTAATGGTCATATAGCCATACTGAATTTCAATCTTGCGGGCATGCCAGGCATCGTCGGCATCCAGAAAAGCCACATAGGGCTGACTCGCGACGGCCCAACCCGCATTCCGAGCGCTGCCGGCGCCCACGTTTTCATCCAAAAAAACCAGCTTGATCCACCCGGCATCAAACTGCTCCTTGAGCTTTTTCAAGACATCACGGGTGTCATCACTACTGGCATCATCAACAAGAATGACCTCCGCAGGACGCAAGGTTTGCGCTGCAACGGATGCCATAGCGTGCTCGAGGGTGCGGGCACAACGGTAGCAGGGGATAACAACGGAAACCAAGGCTTTGTCCGTCATGCACTGAAATACCCACTTAGCACCGACCTGACGCGTCCAAAATCAGCCATCAACACGCGCTTGGTGAGCATGCGCCCAACCATCATTAAAATAGAGATCTTGGGTGCCCGGGCATAGCGTCGTAAAAAACGAACGCCAGACCGTGTGAAGTAAGTGTCCAATTGGCGGCTACCTTTGCCCAAACTGGCCGACAGTTTGTGCCAGACCTGAGACCGTTCAGCCACCGCCAATTGCCAGCCAGCCCGACGCAGCCTGAACCCCAGATCTGAATCTTCCCAATACATAAAAAAAGTATAACTGTCAAACATACCCACTTGTTCAATCGCCTCGCGTCGAAGCAGCATGGAGGCACCGGAAATAAAATCGAGCGGCGCTGGAGACACCTGATGGCGAGAAAGCCCACGCCAAAGCCTGACCCGGCCGCCGCCCCACAGTTGAATTTGATCCGGTCGATCAGCCTCATACAAAACCGACCCAACGGCACCCACCAAAACCTGAGCATCTGCCACACGCACCAATTCTGTTAACGCATTCGCATCCACCATTGCGTCACTGTTAATCAGCCAGATGTAATCGGCGCCCTGTTTGAGCGCCACCAGGATTCCTGTATTACAGCCGCCGCCATAGCCCAGATTGGCACCAGTCTGGAGGATTACGAGACCCGGAATGTGCGCCTCAATATGACTTTGGGAACCGTCTGTCGAACCGTTGTCGACAACAATCAGTCCAAAGTTGGGGTAGTTCAAGTGTTGCAAAGAGGCAATACAGGCTAGTGTGTCACGCCAGCCGTTCCAATTCAGCACCACCACTTCAACCCGCTTCATGTGACGACCTTGACTTTTCGTCTTTGCGAGCACAGCGCGGCAATCCAAGAAGTTATGAACTGCCGCAACCTGCGCCCTCGCAAAGACGACGGCACTTTGGTTGTTTCCAAATTTCTTGGATGCAACGCATCAGACAACGAGATACGAATGCCCATTTACCGCACGTTGCACGTTGTCAAAAAGTACTGATAAGTGACCAATTCCTGAAAAATGCCAAGTGTCACGGTGTTCAGCACGCGTTTCGCAGAAAGCCCGGTAAACCCGGTAGCGGTACACGATACCGGCCCAAAGTTGGGATGCGACAGTAGCGCGTGGGCTGAAGCTTTAGTAAAAAAACGCAAATGAGTTCTATCCAGCAGGCCCGCGTCCTCATAGTCCCAGCGCCCGCCCAGAAGCAGGGGCAGCACTACGCTGTAATGCCGCACGTTGGGTAAGCTAACGATCAAGGTACCACCGGGTTCAAGGTAACGCGTTGCCACGCGATTTATCACTGTCCAAGGGTCAACCATGTGCTCCAGCACATCCAGACACAACACAAGGTCAAACTTCTGCGCGCCACCAGGTAACTCATGCCGCTCAAAATCGAGGCAATGCACTTCGTCGGCAAAAATACGCGCCGTTGCGGCTGCAGCCTCGGCTATTTCTATGCCCACGGTATGCAACGCTTGGTGATTTTGACGAAGCCATCCCAGCGTGGCGCCTGATCCGCACCCAATCTCAAGCACGCGACCGCACTTTTGGGGCAACAAGAGTTCAATTTCTTTGCGCGCATGAGCAAAGTAGTCGCCTGATTTATCGGAGTAACTTTGCATATCCCAAAATCAATCTCAAAATTTAACGCCGATCGACGGTCTTAGGGTTTGATGGCGCCACATCCAAGCCAAAACGCCGTAGTCTACGACACTTCTCAACAGCCAGGCCCACGCCGCGCCAACCAAACCCAGCCATGAAATGGCAAAAAACACCAACACGGCATAGGGAATCAACTCAGCACAATGCAACAGAGCAACCGCCCGCACCCGGCCCATCGCCTGCAAGGCAGTAAAAGGAATCTGCGCTACCGCATTCACGCCAAAAGCCACCAGTAAGATCTGCGTGAGCGTGGTACTTTGTTGCGCAAAGTCCGCCCCCAGCCACAAAGTCAGCGTCCAGGGCGCCGCCAGAACACCCAAGGCAGCCAGAGCCACCACCACCAGCGCGCTGAAAATGCTTGAGCGCCGCACCAATTGGTGAGCCTGACGTAAGGCATTGGGGTCGGTCGCAGCGGCCAAACTTGACAAACGCGCCAGCTCAGGCAACAGCACGCTGCACAACGCAGCGACCAGCACCGGCAGGCGCGACACCATGTCAAAAGGCACGGCATAAACGGCCACTGAGCTGGCGGCCAAAGCGACACCAATCACAAACCGATCCACATAAACAATCAACGGCCCAACCACATTGCTCACAGTAACCCAGCTGCCAAACGACAGCAGGCGCTTCAACCAGGATAAAGTGCTGTAACGAAGCAAGGTCTCGGGCAGGTCCACCACACTGTGCCCGACTTCATTCGCGCTCAACACCGCCAGCACCCACAAGTGCAGTAACCGCACCGCAAAAATACTAATGCAGGCCCAAACTAGGCTGGGTGAAAAGTAAGCCGTCAGGCAGGGCCCGGCCACCAGCAATATGCCGGTGGGAATACGCAACAGATTCAAGGCCCGAAAGGCCCCCACTCCTTCCAAGTGACCCCGCAATGCCGATGACAGGAGCAGCAGAGGCAGGCTGGGTAAGATCCATAAAAGAGCCTGCTGAACTTCATCCGACAACGCCACAGAACTTAGCTTGAAGGGCACACCCCAAGTGCCCATGCTTAGGCCAAGCAAGGCGCCCATCACCACGCCAACGACCATAAGCAAAACCGTGGCGGAACCCAGTA
>JBLHZH010000274.1:0-3866 GCA_047629695.1 Rhodoferax sp. | reverse complement strand
CACACAATCAAACGGCACGCCAATGGTTCTCAAACGGCGAAATTCTGGCTTTTTTACCCTTGGACGGCCCGCAGGGGAACTCTGTCGCCCTAGTCTGGTCTGTTAGTGAGGCCAGGGCGCAGACTTTGCTGCAAATGAGTGAAGCCGAATTTGCCCAACAACTGACCGAAGCCAGTGAGGGTTGTCTGGGCCAGCTCAGCCTGATCAGTCAGCGCAGTGCCTGGCCCTTGCAGATGGCACAGGCGTCCCGCTGGGTCGGGCGCCAGGCGGGTCGGGCCTGGGCCCTGGCGGGCGACGCGGCGCACACGATTCATCCGCTGGCCGGGCAGGGCCTGAATTTGGGACTGGCCGATGTCGCCACACTGGCCACGTTGTTGCGTGAACGCGAGTACTGGCGAACGGTGGGTGATGACAAGCTGCTACGACGCTACGAGCGCTCACGCCGGTCTGCCGCCCTGACCATGGGCACCACGATGGATGGTTTGCAACAGTTGTTTGCACAAAATGCAGCGCCTTGGCAAGCCTTGCGCAATTGGGGTATGAAGGGGTTTGAGCGCAGCGGCCTGCTCAAGCAGTGGGTGGCACGCCAAGCCATGGGTTTTAAATAATTGAATGGATCTAGAGAAGATGATGATGAAATTGACCCAGGCGGCGTTACTCGCCGCCACGCTGCTAGCCACCTTGGGCGCCAGCGCGCAGGAAGCCACTATTCGAAAAAATCTGGCTGAACGCATTCCCCAGTTGCAAAAAATTGACGAGATCACCAAAAGCCCGATAGCCGGTCTGTACGAAGTGCGTGTCAACGGCACCGAAATTTTATATACCGACGCCGAGGGCAACTACCTGCTGCAGGGCAGCCTGATTGACACCAAGCAGCGCCGCAACCTGACCGAAGAGCGGGTCGAAAAATTAACCGCCATCAACTTTGATGCACTGCCTCTGAAAGACGCCTTCACTATCGTGCACGGCAACGGCAAGCGCAAACTGGCAGTCTTTGAAGACCCCAACTGCGGCTACTGCAAACGTTTTGAGCGTGACCTCCAAAAAGTCGACAACGTCACCATCCACCTGTTTCTGTACCCGATCCTGAGTCCGGACTCCATTGAAAAATCAAAATACATCTGGTGTGCGAAAGACAAAGCCAAAGCCTGGCAAGACTGGATGGTGCGTGACCAAACGCCTAAAGTGGCCAGCTGCGACAGCAGCGCAGTCGAACGCAACGTCGAACTCGGTCGCCAGTACAAGATCACCGGCACCCCGACCCTGGTGTTCGCTGATGGCTCCCGAGTACCGGGCGCCATCAGCGCCGCCCAGGTTGAAAAACACCTCAGTGACGTCAAAAACTGATGGTTAACCAAGCCCTGACCTACCGCGTGCAAGTGCATGACCTGCACGCGCATCTGTTTCAGGTCACGCTGACCGTCGCACAGCCCGCCGCCTTGCAGCGCGTCAGTTTGCCCGTGTGGATTCCGGGCAGCTATTTAATACGCGAGTTCGCCAAAAGCCTGCAGGGCCTGCAGGCACATCAAGGCGACGGCAAACTGGCCCTGACACAACTTGACAAGTGCAGCTGGCAAATCAACTGCGCGCCCGGACAACCGCTGGTGCTGCGCTACGAGGTCTATGCCTTTGACAACTCCGTGCGCACCGCTTGGCTGGACGCCGATCGGGGATTTTTCAACGGCACCAGCTTGTTTCTGCAGGTTGAAGGCCAAGCCGATCTGCCCCATACGCTGGAGCTGATGGCGGACCAGGCGCCCGCCGGCTGGCAAGTGGCGACCGGCCTGACGCCCCAAAAGACAACCAAGGCCGGCTTTGGCAGCTACCTGGCGGCCAACTACGACGAACTGGTGGACTGCCCAGTAGAGATGGGCACGTTCTGGAGCGGCTCTTTTGTGGCGGGTGGCGTTCATCACCGCTTTATTGTGGCCGGCGCTCCCCCCAGTTTTGACGGTGCGCGCCTGCTGGCCGACACGCAGGCGATATGCGAGACCGAGATCAACTTCTGGCATGGTCACCAAAACACAGGTCGTGCCAGCAACCCGCCACCGCACCATAATTACCTCTTCATGTTGAATGCCGTGCATGACGGCTATGGCGGACTGGAGCACCGCAACTCAACCGCCTTGATTTGCACCCGCCAGGATTTACCGCGACTGGACAATGCCGCGTTGACGCACCGGCCAGCCGGCAGCCCGGCCAAACCAACTGAAGGTTATGTCACCCTGCTGGGCCTGATCAGCCATGAGTACTTCCACACTTGGAACGTCAAACGGCTGCGCCCCAACGAATTTGCCCGTTACGACTACGCGCAAGAAAACTACACCCAGCTGCTTTGGTTTTTTGAAGGTTTCACCAGTTATTACGACGACTTGCTGCTGCACCACGCTGGCCTAATTGACGACGCCAGCTACCTCAGGCTGCTCAACAAGACGATCAACCAGGTGCTGCAAACTCCGGGGCGGGCCCAACAAAGCGTCGCGCAGTCCAGCTTTGATGCCTGGGTGAAATACTACCGGCAGGACGAAAACACACCCAACACCACAGTCAGCTACTACACCAAAGGGGCGCTGGTGGCCCTGTGCCTTGACCTGACGCTGCGCAACGAGGGCAAGACCACACTGGACGCCGTGATGCGTGCGTTGTGGCTGCGTTGCCAGGGCGGACCAATGACGCAAGACGACCTGCTGGCCGTGCTGAGCGCCTTATCAGGCCGCTCTTTTGCCAAAGAAATCACGCGCTGGGTCCATGGCACGGCCGACCTGCCACTGAAACCCCTGCTGACCGCCCACGGCCTCGCGGTGCTGGAAGAACCGGCCCAACTGGCCCAGCGGTTGGGGCTGCGCGTGGCAGAAAGCGCGGGCAGCCTCCACCTGAAAGTCGTGCTCCGGGGCAGCGCCGCAGAACAGGCCGGATTTGCCGCTGGAGACGAATGGCTGGGCCTGGAAGTCGGGTCGGGCAAGAGGGCCAGCCAGTGGCGCCTCAGCAAACTCGACGACTTGCTGTTGTACGCGGGCACGGCTACCAGAGTGGTGGCTCTGGTAGCACGCGACAAACGCCTGATCAAGCTACCACTCACCCTGCCCAAACGCGTCACCACTTGGCGGCTGAAGGTGCAAGACAGCCAGCGGCTGGGCCAATGGCTCAAAGCTGCCGACCCGTCTTGAGCCTATCGTGGGCGCTTAACAAAATCAAAGGAGTTTCATGAATTTCGAACTGATCAAGGTCCATACCGAAGCCGACCAGGTGGGCGTCATTACCCTGAACCGCCCTAAACAGCTCAACGCGCTGAACGACCAGTTGATGACCGAGCTGGGCAGCGCCCTCCAAGCCTTTGATGCCAACCCGGTCATTGGCTGCATGGTCATCACCGGCAGCGAAAAAGCCTTTGCCGCGGGCGCCGACATTGGTGCCATGGCGACACTGACCTTTGCCGACGCCTACAAAGGCGACTTCATCACCCGTAACTGGGAGCAGATCCGCAGCATCCGCAAACCTGTGATTGCTGCCGTCAGCGGCTTCGCGCTGGGCGGTGGTTGTGAGCTGGCGATGATGTGCGACTTCATCATCGCCGCCGACACCGCCAAGTTCGGTCAGCCCGAGATCAAACTGGGCATCATCCCCGGTGCCGGTGGCACGCAACGGCTGCCGCGCGCAGTGGGCAAGTCGAAGGCGATGGACATGCTGCTGACCGCTCGGATGATGGACGCAGCCGAAGCCGAGCGTGGCGGCTTGGTGTCACGTGTGGTGGCGGCCGACCAATTGCTGACCGAAGCGCTGGCCGCCGCCGACACGATCAACGCCTTCAGCGGCCCGTCGGTGCTGTTGATCAAGGAGCTGGTGAACTTGGCCTTTCAAGCGCCGCT
>JBLHZH010000273.1:0-3875 GCA_047629695.1 Rhodoferax sp. | reverse complement strand
TCTATGCAAAAAATTTATAAGGCTACCTCGGTAGCGCTGCAGCCTTGGACTTTCTAGACCGTCGCGCTGCTCACAGATGAAAAAGTGGCATGGACTGCCACGGCCTGTGGCCTCGCAGAGACGAGGGTTCGTGGCTTGTTTCCGGCCTACCCAAAGCGCTCGCCAAAGCGATTGGGGTATGGGTTTCCGTCGATTTCTGTGTCTTTGACAGTAGGAGGCGGGATCCTATAGCCAATCGGTACACCACTGATGGTCTGTATTCGGTATTTGAACTGACACGGGGAAACTCGTAAAGACGAGAGGGATGCGTCTTAGCTGCTGAACTGCAGGGCCGCCAGGCCGGCATAGATGCCACCCTGCGCTATCAGTTCGGCATGGGTGCCACGCTCCACTAGGCGACCTTGGTCCAGCACTACAATTAGGTCAGCTCTTTGTACTGTGGCTAGTCGGTGCGCAATCACCAGCGTGGTGCGGTCGCGCATGGCGGACTCCAGGGCGGCCTGTACCATGCGCTCGCTTTCGGCATCGAGTGCACTGGTGGCTTCGTCCAGCAGCAGCAGGGGCGGGTTTTTCAGCATGGCGCGTGCAATCGCGATACGCTGTCGTTGGCCGCCGCTTAGGCGCACGCCACGCTCACCTAAAAAGGTGTCATAGCCTTGCGGTAACTGCTGGATAAATTCATCAGCAAAAGCGGCTTGGGCAGCTGTCTTCACTTCGGAGTCGCTGGCCTCGGGCTTGCCATAGCGAATGTTCTCCAGCGCACTGCTGGAAAAAATCACCGCGTCCTGCGGCACGATGCCGATACGCTGGCGTAGTTCGCTTAAAGCCAGTTCGCTGGTAGGCACGCCGTCCAGCACGATGCGGCCCGAAGCCGGGTCGTAAAAGCGCAGCAGCAACTGAAATACCGTACTTTTGCCGGCTCCGCTGGGCCCCACAATCGCCACCGTCTGGCCCGCCTGCACAGTCAATGAAAAATCTTGCAGTGCCATTTGGTTTGGCCTGGAGGGGTAGTGAAAGTTGACGCCCTCAAACCCAATCGCACTGCCGGCCAGTTGCAGTGGAGCCGGTGTTGGTTTGGCGGGAGAAACAATCGGGGAACTTGTGCTCAATAATTCCATGAGTCGTTCGGTGGCGCCCGCGGCACGCAGCAGATCACCATAGACCTCGCCCAAAATTGCAAAGGCGCTAGCCAGAATAATGACGTAAAGCACGGTCTGGCCCAGGTCGCCGGCGCTGATGCGCCCGGCCACCACCGCCTGCGTGCCCTGATACAGACCCCAGAGTAGGGCAGCCGAGGTGGCAATGATGATGAAGGCCACCAGCACCGAACGCGCCCGGGTGCGCCGGATGGCGGTTTCAAAGGCGCTGTCGGTGGAGGCGTTGAAGCGGGCTGACTCGCGTCCCTCGGCGGTATAGCTTTGCACCACCGGAATGGCGTTGAGGACTTCGGCCGCAATGGCACTGGAGTCTGCCACCCGGTCCTGGCTGGCGCGTGACAGTTTGCGCACACGTCGGCCAAACCAGAGCGCAGGCATAATAATTAGCAGCAGCACCCCCAGCACCTGAAACATCACATAGGGGTTGGTCCAAATCAGCATGGCCAGCGCGCCAATGCCCATCACTGTGTTGCGTAATCCCATGGAGAGCGATGAGCCGACCACGGTTTGCACCAATGTGGTGTCGGCCGACAGGCGCGACAGTACCTCGCCGGTCTGGGTGGTCTCAAAGAATTCAGGGCTTTGCTGCAGCACATGGCCATAGACCGCATTGCGTAAATCTGCTGTCACGCGCTCACCCAACCAACTCACCATGTAAAACCGACCCGCAGAAAATAGGCCTAGCGCCACAGCCACGGCAAATAGCGCCATAAAGTGCTCGCGCAAAGCCATCACCTGGGCGCCCTTGTCGTTCTGCACCAACCCACCATCAATCAGGTAACGCAGGGCCACCGGAAAGGCCAGCGTAGCCACCGCAGCCATCACCAGAAACAGCAGAGCCAGCGCAATGCGGCCCCGGTAAGGCGCAAGAAAAGGCCGCAGCCCGGAAAGTGAGCGCGGCGAGGCTTTGAGAGCAACAAAAGTAGACATGCTGCACAGTGTAGCCAAAAAATAACGTATTTATTGTTGGGGCAAACAAAGCCATGGCAATCATTGCCTAAGCATGTAATATCATCCGAACCATGAATTTACTTTCTTTGACTGTCCCGGTCACCCCTGCGTCCGGTGCCACTGCCGCTCCGCCTCTGGTCTTTTATAGTGCCGAAAACTACCTGCCCGAAGAGAGTGTGGGTTATTTGATGCGCATGGTGCTGAACGTGCTGTCGCAAGACATTGAGCGCCAGCTGCTGTCCTCGGGGCTGACCAATGCGCAGTGGTTGCCGCTGTTCAAACTGGCCATCGGCAAAGCGTCTACAGTGGCCGAACTGGCACGCGAGTCCCATTTGGATGCTGGTGCCATGACGCGTCTGCTGGACCGTATGGAGGCTAAAGACCTGTGCCGCCGGGTGCGCTCGGAGGTTGACCGCCGGGTCGTCAATATTGAATTGACGACAGCCGGTCAGGTCGCCGCCAGCGGCATTCCGCAGGTGCTGAGCCAGGTCCAGAATGACTACTTAAGCGGATTTTCAGCAGAAGAATTTCAAACCCTCAAGCTTTTTTTGCGTCGCATGCTGGAGAACGCACAACAGCCGCCAGCTGTTTCAACTCCAGCCTCAACCACCCCAGGAGGTCCGCATGCGGCCTGACCACCTCTCCCGGCGCCGACCTGTCCGGTTGATCCAGGCCACGCTCCTCCTGATTTTGGCCGTTGGCCTGTCGGCCTGTGCCATGCTGCCGGGTAACCGTGCGCCGCAAGCCATATTGCGCGAGGCCTCTTCGCTAGGCCTGCCTGCTGATGCGGATGCCGGTCTTCATTTGCAGGCGCAGTGGTGGCAAACCTTGGGTGACCCGCAACTCAATCAACTGGTCACAATAGCCTTGGCCAACCATCCTAGTCTCAACATCGCGCAGGCTCGCCTGCGCCGTGCCCAGGCTGCGGCTAGCATGACCGACGCTGCCGCCGGGCCGCAACTCAACGCTGGCGTGAACGTTTCGCGCCAGCTTTTCACCACCAATGGCCTGATACCGCCACCCCTGGCCGGTACGGTTGGCGAGACCGCCGAGGCGCAACTTAGTGGCAGTTGGGAACTCGATTTTTTTGGTAAAAATCGGGCGGCATTGAATGCAGCTCTGGGCCGAGCCCGCGCTGTGCAAGCCGAGGTTGAGGCCGCTCGCATGCTGCTGGCCAGCCAAGTGGCGCGCCAGTACATTCAGTTAGCGCGTCTGACGGATCAGCTAGCGGTGGCGCAACGCACCTTGGCGCAACGTCAGCAGACCCTGCAACTGGTACAAGACCGCTTCAAGGCTGGACTCGATACCCAATTGGAGTTGCGCCAGAGCCAAAGTGGTTTGCCGGAGGCGCGCTACCAGATGGAAGCCCTGCAAGAGCAGGTGACCCTGACCCGTCATGCCCTGAGTGCTTTGCTGGGCGAACCGAAACAGCCATTGGTTTTGCGGGACCTGTCGCTGGCGGGTCTTAAAAATACCGCAATGCCGGTGACGCTGCCGTCCGACTTGCTGGGCCGCCGGCCTGACATTGCGGCGGCTCGCTGGCGGGTTGAGGCCGCGACGCAGGACATCAGCCAGGCGCGTGGTCAGTTTTACCCGAGCATCAATCTGGTGGCCTTTGCCGGTTTCTCTAGCATCGGGCTGAACCGCCTGCTGGGCGCCGGCAGTGAGCAAGGGGGGCTGGGACCGGCGCTGCGTTTGCCGCTTTTTGATGGCGGGCGGCTGCGTGCCAATCTGGGCGTCAAAACGGCGGACCTGGACCTCGCGATA
>JBLHZH010000272.1:0-3908 GCA_047629695.1 Rhodoferax sp. | reverse complement strand
CTCGGCTGCACAACGGCTACGGCGCAAAATATGCGCCAGTTTCCATCTGCAGCGCAGCGGGCCCTGTTGTTGGTCACCGCACCGCCAGAGGTGCAGATCAACCGTCACCTGGCGCGACTGTCGCCCGGCGCCCGACTCCGGGGTGCCGACCATTCGAGTGTGATGTCGGCGGCTTGGGTCGGCACCCCGCTGCTCGTCAACTATGTGTGCGACAGCTACGGACTGGTGCAGACCGTGTGGATTTTGAGTCCGCAAGAGGCGCAAGCAAAACGACCCGGCATGGCACCGGTGCGAAACTCCTGTTTTGGTTCTGATGCCGACAAGCCCAAAACCGATGATGGCAGAACCCCTTTCGAGCAGTTACCCAAATTTCCACAGCAATGAATACCAGACCAGCCGGTCGCCTCACCCCAACGATTCCAGAGATCTGGAAATAACCAAAAAATCTCGTCTCTGCGAGGCCGCAGGCCATGGCAGTCCATGTCCCCTGAATTGCCACGCTGCGCTCGCAAAGACGATCACGGCCTAAATAGCCCTTCAATTGAGAGTCCCTGATGTCTAAAAAAGTCTTTATAAAAACCTTTGGCTGCCAGATGAACGAGTACGACTCGGGCAAGATGGTCGACGTACTGCAAGCGGCGCAGGGCTACGAGCCCACACTCGATGTGGAGGAGGCCGACCTGATTTTGTTCAACACCTGCTCGGTGCGCGAAAAAGCGCAAGAAAAGGTGTTTTCGGACTTGGGCCGCGTCAAGCACCTGAAGAAAAAAGGCGTTTTGATTGGCGTCGGTGGCTGTGTCGCCAGCCAGGAAGGCGCTGCCATTATTGCGCGTGCGCCCTATGTCGATGTAGTATTCGGCCCACAGACGCTACACCGCCTGCCGCAGTTACTGACCCAGCGCGCCTTGCAGAACCGTTCGCAGGTAGACATCAGCTTCCCCGAAATCGAAAAGTTTGACCACCTGCCACCAGCACGGGTGGAAGGCGCCACCGCCTTTGTCAGCATCATGGAAGGCTGCTCCAAATACTGCAGCTACTGCGTGGTGCCGTACACCCGGGGCGAAGAGGTGTCACGCCCGTTTGAGGATGTGCTGGTCGAGGTCGCAGGTCTGGCCGACCAGGGCGTAAAGGAAGTCACGCTGCTGGGCCAGAACGTCAACGCCTACCGCGCCCGCATGATTGGCGGCGCACAGTCAACGTCTGCCGAGATGGCGGACTTTGCTACGCTACTGGAATACGTGGCGGACATCCCCGGCATTGAACGCATTCGTTACACCACCAGTCACCCCAACGAATTCACGCCGTCATTGATTGCGGCTTACGACAAAATTCCGAAACTGGTGAGCCACCTGCATTTGCCGGTACAACACGGCTCCGACCGTATTCTAATGGCGATGAAGCGTGGCTACACCGCCATGGAATACAAGTCGACGGTGCGCAAGCTACGCACCATACGACCTGATATGGCTATCAGCAGCGACTTTATTGTGGGCTTTCCGGGTGAAACCGAGGAAGACTTTGGCAAGATGATGAAGTTGATTGATGACATTGGGTTTGACAACTCGTTCAGCTTCATCTTCAGCCCGCGCCCCGGCACGCCAGCGGCCAACTTGCATGACGATACACCGCATGAGGTCAAGCTGCGGCGTCTGCAGCATTTGCAGGGCGTCATCAACGACAACATCACCCGCATCTCGGAAAGCCGGTTGGACAGCGTGCAGCGGGTACTGGTGGAAGGGCCGTCCAAGCGCGATGCAACCGAACTGATGGGGCGTACCGAGTGCAACCGGGCGGTCAATTTTATCGGTCAACCGCGCCTGATCGGGCAACTGGTCGATATCAGGATCACCGAAACCCGCTCGTACTCGCTGCGCGGCGAGGTGTTGCTGAACGAGTAACCGGTAAGGCGCAAAAGTTCCCTCTCGCCTCTGCGAGCGAAGCGCGGTGGCCTATGACTTCCTAGATTGCCGCGTCGCTGGCGCTCCTCGCAAAGACGATAAATTAATGACTGCCGAGGGTCAGAAAGGCATTTTGGGCATACCTTTCATGCCACCCATGCGCTTCATCATTTTCATCATGCCGCCGCCCTTCATCTTTTTCATCATCTCCTGCATTTGTTCAAACTCCTTGAGCATGCGGTTCACCTCCTGAACTTGCACACCGGAGCCAGCGGCGATGCGGCGCTTACGCGTGGCCTTGATGAGGTCGGGCTTGCGTCGCTCCAGCGGCGTCATGCTGTGGATGATGCCCTCTTTGCGCTTGATGTCCTTCTCCACTTTGCCCATATCCATCTGACCGGCTTTGGCGGCCATGGCGCTGGGCAACTTGTCCATCAAGCTGGACAAACCGCCCATTTGCTTCATCTGCTGAATCTGGGCTAGAAAATCATTCAGGTCAAAGCCTGCGCCGCTCTTGATCTTGGCCGCCAGTTGCTGCGCTGCCGCCATATCGACCCCTGAGGTGACCTGCTCGACCAGCGCCAGAATATCGCCCATGCCCAGGATGCGCCCGGCGTGACGTTCGGCATCGAACACTTCAAGTCCGTCCAGTTTTTCGCTGGTACCGGCAAACTTGATGGGTGCGCCAGTGACTTGGCGCACTGACAGCGCCGCGCCACCGCGTGAATCGCCATCAGTTTTAGTCAGGATAATGCCGGTCAGGGGCAGCGCGTCCTTGAAGGCTTTGGCTGTATTGATGGCGTCCTGGCCCTGCATAGCATCCACCACAAACAGGGTTTCCACAGGTTTCAAGGCGGCGTGCAGGGCCTTGATTTCAAGCATCAGCGCTTCATCAATGGCCAGTCGGCCAGCGGTGTCGACCAGCAGCACATCAAAGAAGTGTTTGCGGGCGTAGTCCAGCGCGGCCAACGCAATATCTACCGGCTTTTGGTCGGCACTGCTGGGGAACCACTCGGCACCGACCTGGGCGGTGACGGTTTTCAACTGTTCAATGGCCGCGGGGCGGTACACGTCACCCGACACCGTCAGTACTTTTTTGCGGCGCTTCTCAATTAGGTGCTTGGCCAGTTTGGCAGTGGTCGTGGTTTTACCCGCCCCCTGCAGACCGGCCATCAGAATCACGGCCGGCGGCTGCGCCACCAAGTTAATGTCGCTGATACCCTCGCCCATGGTGAGGGCCAGTTCTTTGTTGACAATGCCAACCAGGGCCTGGCCCGGCGACAGGGAGCCCAGCACCTCTTGGCCCAGCGCTTTTTCTTTGACGCGGGCAATAAAGTCGCGCACGACGGGCAGCGCCACGTCGGCCTCCAACAAGGCCATGCGGACTTCGCGCAGCATATCGACCACGTTGGATTCGGTAATGCGTGCCTGGCCTCGCATTTCTTTGACGAGGCGGGAAAGTTTGTCGGTAAGGGCGGAGGCCATAGGGGAATCTTCCGGTCAACGGAACCAAGGTTGGGGGCCAACAGGGATTGGCCGTATGCAAAACGCTAAACTGTGCCTATGATTTTAGCCAGTGCCACTCCCCTCAGTCTGACTTTGGCGCTGGGTGCCGCCGCCGCCTATGCGGTATCGGCCTTCGGCGCCGCCCGACTGGGGCCCGGCGTGGCACGGATAGCGGTACGTCTGGCCTGGTTGTTGCATGGGGCCTTGCTGGCCTGGAGTCTCTTTGGCGCTGACCCACGCTTTGGTTTTGCACCCGCTTTATCGGTCACCGCCTGGTTAGTGGCAGCGGTTTACGCAGTAGAAAGTCAGGTTTACCCTCTGTTACAAACGCGCTGGGCGCTATCGGTGCTGGGCGCCTTGATGGTGCTGCTGGCCTTATTTTTTCCGGGCTCACTGCTGCATGCCAGCGCTTCTCCCTGGTTGGCGCTACATTGGGCACTTGGAATTGCGTCTTACGGCCTGATTGGTATCGCGGTGGTACACGCCTGGTTTATGGGCCGGGCG
>JBLHZH010000271.1:0-3929 GCA_047629695.1 Rhodoferax sp. | reverse complement strand
TCTTGCGCAACTCCAGGAACTCTTCAATGTCGAGGTGCCAGGTTTCCAGGTAGGTGCATACGGCACCCTTGCGCTTGCCACCCTGATTCACCGCCACGGCGGTGTCATTCACCACTTTCAGGAACGGCACTACACCTTGTGACTCACCGTTGGTGCCCTTGATATGCGCACCCAGGGCACGCACCCGGGTCCAGTCGTTGCCAAGACCGCCTGCAAACTTGGACAGCAGGGCATTTTCCTTGATGACGTCGTAGATGCCTTCCAAGTCATCCGGCACGGTGGACAGGTAGCAACTCGACAGCTGTGAGCGCAGCGTGCCGCTGTTGAACAGCGTGGGGGTGCTGGACATAAAGTCAAACGAGGACAAAATTTCGTAGAACTCGATGGCCCGTGCCTCGCGATCAGATTCGTTGAGCGACAAGCCCATGGCGACGCGCATGAAGAAGGCCTGTGGCAATTCAATACGGGTCTTGTTGATGTGCAAAAAGTAGCGGTCATACAGCGTCTGCAGACCAAGGTAGTCAAACTGCAGGTCCCGTTCGGCCTTGAGGGCTGCGCCCAAGCGGGGCAGGTCAAAGGTCAGCAACGTGGCGTCCAGCAACTCGTTGTCCACGCCTTTCTGGATGAACCCAGGGAAGTAACCGAGGTAGGCTTCAGCCATGTCGGCCTGCGCCACATCGCGGCCTAGGGCTTCCCGGGTCATGGTGTGAAACAGCAGGCGTGCCGTGGCGTAGGTGTAGTCCGGGTCTTTTTCGATCAGCGTACGGGCTGCCAGTACCGAGGCCTTGTAGACCTCGTCCATGGGCACACCGTCGTACAGATTGCGCATGGTCTCGGCCATGATAGGCTCCGGCTTGACGTCGGCGCCCAGACCAGCACAGGCCGACACAATCAGACCGCGCAGGCGGTCCAGGTCCAGCACGATGCGCTGACCCTTATCCAGCGCATGCAACTGGGGCGCCAAGGGCGCCTCCAGGGTGACCTTTTGGGCCCGCTCCTGGGTGCGCTTTTCGCGATAAAGTACGTAGGCCCGAGCCACTTCGTGGTGACCGCTGCGCATCAGACCCAGTTCGACTTGGTCTTGTACATCTTCAATGTGAAAGGTGCCGCCGCCCGGACGTGAACGCATCAGGGCGCGAATCACGGCCTGTGTCAGCACGTCAACGGTTTCGCGCACGCTGGCCGAGGCCGCGCCTTGTGTGCCGTGGACTGCCAAAAAAGCCTTCATCATGGCAACAGCAATCTTGCTGGGCTCGAACGGCACCACAGCGCCGTTGCGACGCAGGATCTGGTAGTGGTTCAAGGACTGGCTCACCACATCAAATGGGCTGTCTGTGGCGTGGGAGGTGTGAACGTCGGCGTGCGGCGTAGGGGATGAAGTTAAAGCAGATTGCATTTATTTCCTCGTCAATGGCGGTAGTCTGTGGGTGCTTCAGTGGCCAGGCAAACAAAGTCGGATCCATCAATGGATGAGCTGTCTTGTTCGGCGGGACACTAGATATGGGGTGTTAACTGATCATAAACCACTACCAGTAGTGGTTGGGCCTGTGCGGGTAAATTCTTGTGAATTGTTGTAAATCCAGCAAGCAGCGATTATTTAGGGCCTGGGAAGAAGTGATTTTGATAGCGCGCTGGTGGGGAAACACGCCGCTTTCAGGCCCAATGAACGCTGTAAAAGCGGCCAGTCAAAACCAGTTCCAGGATCCATTTTACGGCCCGCTGCAATATGTTCGTGGCCGGCAATATGGGCAATGGGCTGGTGTTGGAGCAGGGCGGCGCACAAACTGGCAAGCGTTTCGTACTGACTGTCCTCAAAAAGTCCGTCATCGACCCCTTCCAGCTCAATGCCAATCGAGTGGTCATTGCAGTTGTCGCGTCCCCGGTAGCGTGAGACTCCGGCATGCCAGGCGCGTTCGTTGACGCTGACGAACTGTTGGAGCTCACCGCCGCGCTGGATGAAAAAATGAGCCGATACCGCCATGCCTTCGATACTTTTAAAGTAGGGATGGGCATTCCAATCCAGCAGATTGGTGAAAAGACGCTGCACCTGATTCCCCCCGTACTGGCCGGGCGGCAGACTGATGGCGTGCAGCACAATCAGGTCGACGATGGCGCCCGGAGGCCGGGGGCCGCAGTTGGGTGAGGGCTGGGGCCCGGCAAACCGGTACCAGCCATCTCGCCATAGGTTTTGGGGGTTACAAGCGTTCATCAGCTACTTTAACAATCAGGGGCTTCAAGGGGGCGGGGGCGTTGATTTGGAGCCTGGCGATCCGATAGCGCATCTGGCGCAGGCTCAAGCCCAGCCGGCTGGCTGCCGCGGTGCGGTTAAAGCCGGTTTCAAGCAACGCCTGGATCAGGATACTGCGCTCCTGGCGGTCGAGATGGCTTTGCAAATCACGTGGCAAGTGATCTGCCTGCAGGCCAGCCATGAGCAAGGCGGGCTCCAGGCGCAGGTCGCCGACCTCACTCAAGGCGACCGCCCGGTGCAACAGGTTTTCCAGTTCACGTACATTGCCCAGCAGCGGGTTCTGTGCCAATTGATCAAGCACCGCCCTGGGCATCTGGGGGACGGGAATACCTGCTTCGTGGGCAATCCGCTTCAGCAGCGCTTGACACAGCGCCGGCAGGTCGCTGCGGCGTTCTCGAAGGGGCGCAATCACCAGTTCAATCACGTTCAGGCGGTAGTACAAGTCTTGCCGGAAGCGCCCGGCCAGCACCTCGGCAGCGAGGTCCTTGTGGGTCGCGCTGAGGAGCCGAACGTTGACCGGTTCTTCCTGGTTGGCCCCGATCGGACGGATACAGCGTTCCTGGATGGCGCGCAGCAGCTTAGACTGCATCGCCAGCGGCAAGTCGCCAATTTCATCCAGAAACAAAGTGCCTCCACTGGCAGCCTGGAAAAAGCCCGCACGGTCTTGGGTCGCTCCGGTGTACGCTCCTTTTTTAGCGCCGAAAAATTCAGCTTCCAGCAAATTTTCTGTAATGGCGCTGCAGTTGACGGCAATCCACGCGCCGCCGGCTCGGTGGCTGTTGGCATGAATGGCGCGGGCTACGAGTTCCTTACCGGTGCCCGACTCGCCTCGCACCAGCACTGGCGCCATGCTGCGTGCCACTTTGATAATGCGCTCTTTAACCTCCCGCAGGCTGGGTGAGTCGCCGACCAGTTGCCGCAGCGCAGCATCACCGACCTCGCATGCCTCCCGCATTCAGGACTCCGCGCGATGCAGGTGGTCGGCGCTGCAATAAACGCCTTTTTTGCCCTTGACCGCATCCACCACCGGCAGATGCACGGCACACACCGAGCAGCGCACCATCTCCAGCGCCAAGGGCTGGGCCGGTTGCTTGGGCGAAGGGGGCACAACGGGCCGGCCGCTGCGCCAGAGCCAGATGCCGACCATAACCACCAACATAATCAGTAAAAATTTAATCATATAGCGCGCCCGAGGACGATTTCCAGTACAAAGCGTGATCCAACGTAGGCTAGCAACAACAAGCCGGAGCCCATATACAAAACACGCACCGCGCGCCTGCCACGCCAGCCAAAACGGGCCCGGCCCACCAGCAGCACGGCAAAGGCCAGCCATGACAACAGGGAGAAGATGGTTTTGTGATCCCACTTCAGGGGTTGGGAGGCGCCGTAAAGTTGTGATTCAAACAAAAACCCCACCAGTAAGGTGGCCGACAACAACAAAAAGCCGGCACCAACGAACCTGAAGGTCAGCCGCTCCATGGTCAGCAGCGGCATGCCACTATGCGGATCGGTGGCGAGGCGGATGCGCTCTTCCGCCCGGCCCATAAACCAGGCGTGTACCACCGCGATACCAATCAGGCCGTAAGACGCAATTCCAAGTGCCCAATGTAGCGCCAACCAGGGAGAAGCGCTGGCATGCAGCAGTGAGCCCGGAAAAAACAAAGCCAGCAGCACCATCAAG
>JBLHZH010000270.1:0-3960 GCA_047629695.1 Rhodoferax sp. | reverse complement strand
CGCCGCCTGAATCACCAGTCCAATGCGGGTGCGCGTCAGCAGTAGCCAGATGGTGACCAGCATAAACAGCGCCACCGCCATCATGAAGGCCCGGTACATCGGAAATTGGGTATCAAAGATGGTAAAGAGCGGCCCGTCCAGCGCCAGCGGCACCCGGTAATCCACCGAACTGCGGCCCCAGACCAACTGCACTAACTCCAGAATGATGTAACTCAGTCCAAAGGTAATGAGCAGCTCGGGCACGTGACCAAACTTGTGCACCCGTCGCAGGCAGTACTTTTCAAAAGCCGCCCCCAGCAGGCCCACCAGCAGGGGCGACAAAACCAGGGCCGGCCAGAAGCCCACGAACTCGGTCACGGTATAGCCAAAATAAGCCCCCAGCATATAAAAGGAAGCATGGGCGAAGTTAAGAACCCCCATCATGCTGAAAATCAGCGTCAGCCCGGAACTCAGCATGAACAGCAACAAGCCGTAGCTGACGCCGTTGAGCAGCGAAATGGTAAAAAACTCCATCGACTTGAGTCCTTAGTTTTAGCTTGGGCGCTTCATCTGGCAGCTGGTCGGGGTGCTCGCCACATAAGGTTCCATTTGCTTGACCAGTGCAAAGGTGTACCCGGTGTTTTCCACGCTGTAGGGGTGGGCGGCATCTACTTTTTGCCATTTAGTGACAAACATCGACTGCTGCAACTGGTGGTCGGATTTGCGCATTTGCACCTCGCCGGCAAAACTCTTGACGGTCAGCCCCTCCATGGCTGCCGCCACCTTGACCGGGTCCGTGGACTTGGCCTTGGCCATCGCGCCCGCCATCAGGTTGATGCCGTTATAGGTGGCGTAGGTGTAGTAGTCGTCGTTGTTGTCGCTGTACTTCTTTTTAAAGTCACTTGCGATGCGTCCGATTTCACCTGTGTGGTTGGCGTGCCCATAAGCAATCACATAGACCTCGCTGTCACCTCCAGCGGCCAGGGCGGTCGGGGTACCGGTCACCTGTGCGTAATAGGTGTACATCGGGAGCTTCAAACCGGCGTCATTCAGGGCCTTGACAAACAGAGTTAAATCCGCGCCCCAGTTGCCGGTGACGATGGTGTCGGCACCCGACTGCTTGATCTTGGCAACATAGGGTGCAAAGTCCTTGACCTGACCAATCGGATGCAAATCATTCCCCACAATTTTGACATCGGGACGTTTTCTGGCTATGCCTTCAATGAAATACTTGGCCACCTGCTGACCGTGCGAGTAATTCTGATTCAGCAAAAATACGTTTTTAACCTTAGGCTGGTCTTTCATAAAGGTCGTCAAGGCCTCCATTTTCATGGTGGTGTCCGCATCCAGACGGAAATGCCAGTAAGAGCACTTGTCATTGGTCATAGACGGATCAACGGCGGCGTAGTTAAGGTAGACCACTTCTTTGCCCGGGTTGCGGTTGTTGTGTTTAGACACAGCATCAAGAATCGCCATTCCAGCACCTGAACCATTGCCCTGTGTCACATAACGAAAACCCTGATCGATGGCGGCCTTGAGCGAGTTCAAACTCTCTTGCGGCGAACCCTTGTTGTCAAATCCGTCGACTACGAACTTCACCCCAGATGAATTTTTATCGCCACTCAACTGCTCCGCCACGAACTGCCAACTTCTCAACCCGTTCTGTCCCACGTTGGCAAAGGGGCCGGACAGCGGGTCAATATAAGCAATCTTGACGGTTTCGCCACTTTGCGCCCAAGCGCCTCCGGTACAAGCCAAGGCCACGCTGGCGGTGAGCATTTTTAATGTCAATTTCATGGGAAGATCCTGGGTTATGGGTTTAAAACTCTTGAACACCCAGGCAGCGTACAAGTGTTTTTGAACCGTGCCGCGAGGGATTTCCCTAGGATGGATCACTCTGGCGACACTTGAACCCGGCCTCAGGTGTCGCCAATCTGGTATCAGACGCCAGGCAACTGGTAGTCCTTCAGCACTTCACGCAACTTGGACTTTTGCATTTTGCCAGTACCGCCCAAAGGAATAGCATCCAGAAACACCACATCATCGGGAATCTGGAACTTGGCGGTCTTGCCCTCAAAGAACGTGAGTAACTCTTCGCGCGTGACCGATATCCCCGGTTTGATGACCACCGCAATGATCGGGCGCTCGTCCCATTTAGGGTGCTTCATGCCAATGCAAGCGGCCATCGCCACCGCCGGATGCGCCATGGCAATGTTCTCTACATCGATCGAACTGATCCACTCGCCGCCAGACTTGATGACATCCTTGCTGCGGTCGGTGATTTGCATATAACCCTCTGCGTCAATGGTGGCCACATCACCGGTTGGAAACCAACCGTCCACCAGTGGCGAGCCGCCCTCGCCCTTAAAATAGGCGCTGATGATCCAGGGCCCCCGAACCAATAATTCGCCGTAGGCCTTGCCGTCCCAAGGCAACTCCTGACCCGCGTTATCGACAATTTTCATGTCAACACCAAAAATACCCCGCCCCTGCTTGAGGCGGACCTTCATTTTTTCATCCGGCGCCAGCGTCTGATGCTTGTTTTTAAGGGTACAGACCGTGCCGAGGGGTGACATCTCGGTCATGCCCCACGCGTGCAACACCTCGACGCCATAGACATCGTTAAACGCAGTGATCATGGCCGGCGGGCAGGCTGAGCCGCCAATCACCGTGCGCTTGAGCGCGCTGAAGCGCAGATTGCCCGCCTGCATGTGGCTCAGCATCATTTGCCAGACCGTGGGCACACCGGCGGCAAAGGTTACCTTCTCACTTTCAATCAATTCAAAAATTGACTTGCCATCCATCGCCGGCCCTGGGAACACCAGTTTGGCACCCGTCATGGCAGCCGAATAAGGCAGCCCCCAGGCGTTGACGTGGAACATCGGCACCACCGGCAACACTGCATCGCGCGCGCTCATGCTCAGGGCATCTGGCAAGGCACCTGCCAGCGCATGCAGCAGCGTAGAACGGTGGCTGTAGAGGGCTGCCTTAGGGTTGCCGGTGGTGCCACTGGTGTAGCACATGCTCGACGCCGAATTTTCATCAAACTCGGGCCAAGCGTAACTACTGGATTGCGCGCCGACCCAGGCCTCGTAGCTGACCAGACCGGGAATGCCGCTGTCGTGTGGTAACTTGTCTTCATCGCAGAGTGCTACAAAATGTTCAATAGTGCTGCAACGACTGTGAATGGCTTTGACGATAGGCAAAAAACTCATATCAAAACACAGCACCTTGTCTTCGGCATGGTTAGTGATCCAGGCAATCTGCTCGGGGTGCAGGCGTGGGTTAAGCGTGTGCAGCACACGGCCCGAACCGCTGACCCCAAAGTACAACTCCAGGTGGCGGTAGCCGTTCCAGGCGAGTGTGGCGACGCGGTCACTGAAGCCTAGTTTTAAACCGTCCAATGCATTCGCCACTTGGCGTGCCCGTGCCGCTACCTCCTTATAGGTGGTGCGATGAATATCGCCTTCAACCCGGCGCGAAACGATTTCTCCCTCACTGTGGTGACGCTCTGCGAACGTAATCAAAGTCGAAATCAGCAACTGATGATTTTGCATTAACCCAAGCATGTGGAAGCTCCTAAATGATCATTATGAAATTGGCAGTGCATGGTACTTGGCTTTTTGTTGCTCCAGCGCCATGAAGAGTCATCCACGTGATACACAGGAAATGAAGAATTTACTGCGTGAACATACGTGTCATACCCAGAGCCATGAAAGCATCAACGAAAGCTCGGCTACTTGGCGTTAAATTGGGAAGCCCCCTTCATCAGGGTGAACAAGAGTCAAAGAAAATCCCAGCGATTGATGTGCATGCTTACAATTTTAAAGTTCCTTAACCGCTGAAACTGCCGGTTACAACTCAGACCTGCGGCGACCCTCACAAGGCCTGACTCAACTGGTCAGCCAGTTCGGCCCCCTCGGCATCCTGCTGCAGTGCTTCACGCAAAAATGTGGCATGAGCTGGCGTCCACAGAGAGGC
>JBLHZH010000269.1:0-3984 GCA_047629695.1 Rhodoferax sp. | reverse complement strand
TGGCTTTGGCATAAACGATTAAAAGCCAAATACGCCCCTCAAACTCGTTGCAATACATACCCCGAGTGCCACCACTTCAGAGTCTGATGTGAAATGGAGCACTGGTTTGCAAGTTTTTCACCCTGAGATTAAGGTCATATCGACTTGTTTCATTAACTCTATTGTCCTAGGCCGTGCTCGCATCAAGCATGCAACCCAGGGCAGTGTGGCGATTTTTCCTTCGCCACTCCGCATCAGTCGCAACATCAAACGACTTGCTCAACGCATGCGATGACTTTCGCTGCCGTACAGTGACAGCCGGATCGATGCTCGAAATAGAGGTGTAATATATGACACATATCAACAAATAATTTCAATTAATTTCAAAATGTCCGATGAAACCAATTCAAAACACAGCAAACTTCTCATAACGACGGGATGGCTTACGATCCTGTTCGGTACCGCGCTAGGCGGTGGTGGTCTGTGGCTGGTTCTCCTCGGTGGCTCTTGGTACTACTTGTGTGCCGGGCTGGCAATGGCGGCCACCGGCATCCTACTACTGCGCCGCCAGGCAGCAGCCCTGACGGTGTATGCAGTACTGGTCAGCGCAACGCTGCTCTGGGCGCTGTGGGAAAGCGGTCTTGACTGGTGGCCACTGACCGCTCGCGGCGACGTGCTGTTTGTGCTGGGCTTGTTCTTGTTGACGCCCTGGATAACCCGCGGACTGGTTGGTGGTGCGGAAAAATCGTCCGCCCACAACAAACTTGGCCGCAAAATGCTGGGTGTCTCGCTCGCCGCTTTTCTTGTGGTCGCGGGTGCTTCCTGGTTTGTGGACCCGCATGCGATCGAAGGCGTGGTTCCAGCCTCGGCGAGTTCGTCTACGCCCACCCTCAACGACCAAGGAGAAACTGACTGGCCTGCTTACGGCGGCAACGCACTGGCGCAACGCTTTTCGCCGGTCGACCAGATCAATCCGAGCAATGTGGCCCAGTTGACGCAGGCCTGGACTTTCCGCACCGGTGACATGCGCGGCCAGACAGGGGACCCGGTCGAAACCACGTTCCAGGTAACACCGTTAAAAATTGGCAACAAGCTGTTCATTTGCACGCCGCATCAAAGTGTGATCGCACTGGACGCCACCAGCGGAGACCAATTGTGGCGCCATGATCCGAAGATACAGGGTGAGCTGGCGTTGCAACACCTGACTTGTCGAGGTTTGTCTTACCACGCGGCGGAAACAAAGCCGTCAATGGTTGATATTAGCAGCACCGAAATTGGTAGCTGCCCTGCCAAACTCTTTATGCCAACGGCTGACGGTCGCATCCTGGCGCTCAATCCTGAAACCGGCACGCCATGTACCGATTTTGGAACCGGCACGGGCGAGATTGACCTGTGGGCGAACATGCCATTTGTCAATCCTGGCTCGTACTACTCGACTTCGCCGCCGGTTGTGACCCGTAAGTTGGTCATCGTCGGCGGCACCGTACTTGACAACGTGTCAACAACCGAACCATCGGGCGTGATCCGGGCCTTTGATGTGAATACCGGTGCGTTGATCTGGAACTGGGATGCCGGTAATCCAGACGTAACCACGCCAATCGCGCCTGGCGCCAGCTATACCCCCAACTCTCCAAACAGCTGGTCCATCTCCAGCGTCGATGAAGAACTCGGCATGATTTATGTGCCATTAGGAAATCAGCCGCCCGACCAATGGGGTGGTAATCGCACGCCTGCCGTCGAACGCTTTTCATCATCGGTGGTAGCGCTGGACTTGGCGACTGGCCAAGTGCGCTGGAACTTCCAAACGGTGCATCACGATCTATGGGATTACGACGTACCGTCCCAACCCAGTCTGGTGGACTTGACGATTGAAGGTAAAACCGTGCCGGCGCTGGTCCAGCCGACCAAACAAGGCGAACTATTCGTGCTCGACCGGCGCAGCGGCAAACCCCTCTTGCCAGTGACTGAAGTTGCAGCGCCACAAGGTGCGGCCAAGGGTGACTATACGGCAGCCACGCAACCGCGTTCGCAGCTGTCATTCAACCCACCGGCGCTGAAGGAACGCAATATGTGGGGCGCAACAATGTTCGATCAGTTGGCTTGTCGCATCAGCTTTCGCCAGCTGCGCTATGAAGGCCGCTTCACGCCGCCATCAACGCAGGGCACGTTGGTGTATCCGGGCAACTTCGGTGTCTTTAATTGGGGTGGCATCGCGATTGATCCACAGCGCCAAATCGCCTTTGTGACGCCGACCTATCTGGCCTTCGTCTCCAAGCTGATACCGCGCGCCAACGATACCATCCAGTATGTTCAGGGTGGAAAGCCACCTGAAGGCGCTTTGCCGGCCTTGAATGAAAACTTTGGCGCACCATTTGCGGTCAAGATGTATCCCTTTACCTCGCCGCTTGGCGTGCCTTGCCAAGCTCCGCCCTGGGGTTATGTAGCCGCTGCCGACTTGCGCACGGGCGAGGTGATCTGGCAGCACAAGAATGGCACCGTGCGTGATTCTTCCCCCTTGCCACTCCCCTTCAAGATGGGCGTGCCTAATCTGGGTGGACCGATCGTCACTGGCGGTGGCGTTGCCTTCCTGTCCGGTACGATTGACAATTATGTGCGCGGCTACGACATCAGTAACGGTGCCCAATTGTGGGAAAGCCGCTTGCCTGCTGGTGGTCAAGCTACACCGATGACTTATCGCGGCAATGATGGTAGGCAATATCTGCTGGTGGTGGCAGGTGGCCATGGTTCACTCGGTACCAAAGCGGGCGATTATCTAATTGCCTATGCGCTACCTAAATAACCATTCACAGGACGTCCGTGGCTATCGCATCGACAGTGCTCAATCAAGAATTTTAGCTGTCATACGATGGTCAGATTTGTATCTCATAACCGCCAACTCAAGTTTATTTCATGCGAAGGCGTAAGAGTTAAATTATTCAGGCACAGTCAGCTTTACTGCTTGCGTTACGTTAGGCACCTGCTTCTACTAGTCGAAACTGAGGCTGAGAATTTGTCGTAAGTCGTCCAGATCTACAAATCAGGCGTATCGGGATAAATTAAACGTACAAGGGTAAGTGTCGTTCAGTATCCTAATTTTTAGGTCAGTGAACCATAACAGGTCTACCCAGAGTTTGGGTTGGTCCAAAAAAATTGGACTATAGGTGAGTTATTAAAATTTCACGAACTTTACCAGCATACCTAATATATCGCTTCTGCGGTCTATATTTAGAATTCAATACGCTGAGTCATTTTTCTAAAGTACTGATGCACTGACTGAAAAATCAGGAAATATGGGTTTACTTTGAACGCGCGTTTACTAACTATGAAATACGGTATCGGTCAACTACAGAATAAACAAAACGGCGTCTTTGATGCGCTGTAAAGTACTCTCATCAGTAGCAGATTTCTTATAGCATTGACGTAGCCTTACATTGCTCTGGAAATACTGAGGGCTTTTACCCGTACCAATAGCTCAATAAAGGTGCCATACTAATGCTTCATATAGTTGATGTACCCATCTGTTATCCATTGCTAACAAGCATGCCCTCATACAACAAAGGATTTACCCATGAGCAATCCCGTAGTGGTCAAGTTCGAGCGTGTTCTTGCACGTAAAGATATTTTTGCTCTCGCTTTTGGCGCGATGATTGGTTGGGGCTGGATTGTGTTGACCGGCAATTGGATCCAGTCTGCTGGTAGCCTGGGAGCCATCACCGCATTTGTAGTGGGTGGTACAGCCATACTACTGGTAGGTCTAACTTATGCAGAATTGGCCTCGGCCATGCCACAGGTTGGCGGCGAACATGTTTACAGTTACCGTGCGCTCGGTCATTTCCCCTCATTTCTGTGTACCTGGAGCATCGTATTGGGCTATATCAGCGTTGTGTCTTTCGAGGCGGTCGCCTTGCCCACCGTAGTGGAGCATCTGTTCCCGAACTATGCGGTCGGTTATTTATGGACCGTAGCCGGTTGGGACGTACAGGCAACTTGGGTTGCTGTGGGTGT
>JBLHZH010000268.1:0-4031 GCA_047629695.1 Rhodoferax sp. | reverse complement strand
CCAAGTGACCGCCCCATTCGTTGGCCTCGATCAGTACTTCGTTGGCAATGATGTCGAGCTTTTTTTGCATCTCGCCCTGGATGTTCTCACTGCCGGCGCTGCCCATGACGTCGCCCAGTGCGCCTTTGTTGACGGCCTGGCTGATGCGTTTGCAGGCGCGGGCCACCACTTCAAGCAAGAGTCGCAACTGGGACGGAATATGGCCATCCACCCGTTGTTGCTCTACCAGGTAGCGGGACAGAGAAATTTTTGAAGACATAGTTGTTTCCTAAAAAGTAACTTTAATCGGCCAGAGCGCGGCTGATGACTTCACGTACATCGTTACTCAGGTCGGGCTGGGCGGCAACGCGGCCAATGGCGTCGTGGGCAGCGCTGCGGTAGGGCTCAGCCAGTTTTTTCCAGCGGTCCAGTGCGCGCGCCAGCCGGGCGGCGACTTGCGGGTTGGTGCTGTCGAGCTCGACCACCCGTTCGCTCCAGTACTGGTAACCGGCGGCGTCCCTGCGGTGAAAACCGCCCGGGTTGGCGCTGCAGTAGCTGAAAATAACGCTGCGCGCCCGGTTCGGGTTACGCAGGTTGAAGTCGGGGTGACTCATCAATTGGCGCACCGCAGGCAGTACCTCACCGTGGTGGTCGCAGGCACCCGCCTGCAGCGAAAACCATTTGTCCAGCACCAGTGCCTCGTTTTTGAACTGGCTGTAAAACCGGGCCAGTGCCGGGGTAGCCAGCGCGTGTCCACCACCCAGAAGGGCCGTCAGTGCATTGACGCGGTCGGTCATATTGCCGGCATCCTTGAACACTTGGTAGGTCTTGCCGGGCCAGACGCTTACCTCATCGTCGCGGGCGGCCAGGCACAGCTGATTCAGCGCCATGCCGGCTAGGGCGCGGCGTCCGGCCGACAAGGCGTCCGGACGGTAGCTGCCGTTGTCGTTGTGGTTTTCAAATGCCCATTGCCAGTCAGGCGCCAGTGCCGCGGCCATTTGCGCACGCATGGCTTCGCGTACGCCATGAATGCGCTGCGGATCGACCACCTCGAGCTGTTCTGCGATGTAGGTTTCGGAGGGCAGGGTGAGCACCAGTTCTTTGAAAGCGGCATCCAGCGTGGGATGGCGCAGTACGCTGCGCATGGCTTCAATAAAAGCCTCGTTGAGATGGCGCGCCGTCACTGGTATGGTCTCGGTCGTGATGGCGCTGATGGCACTTCGCAGGGCCAGCCGCTGGCCAGCCTCCCAGCGGTTGAAGGCATCGCTGTCAAAGGCCAGCAGGGTCAACAATTGGGCGTCTGTGTAGTCAAAGTCCAGCACCACTGGGGCGGTGAAGCCGCGCAGGATGGAGGGCACGGGTTCCTCGTCGACCTCGGTGAAAGTCAGGACTTCGTTCTCGCCGCGCATGACAAACAGGTGGCTGTCACCCGCTGTCGTTATGCCCTGAATGTGCAGGGGCAGGGCGGCGGTGCTGCGGCTACCTACCAGGCCGAGCATGACTGGAATGACAAACGGTTCCTTGGCCGGTTGGCCAGGAGTGGCCGCACAACGCTGGCTAAAGTTCAGGGTGTAGGTGCGGGTGGTTTCGTCATAGACACCCGAGGCCTGCAGGCGTGGCGTGCCGGCCTGGCTGTACCAGCGTTTGAAGGGTTGCAGCAGGGCTGCCAGTTCCGAGTCCGGGTTGGCATCGGCAATGCTCTGAGCAAAGTCGTCGCAGGTGACGGCCTGGCCGTCATGACGCGCAAAGTACAGCGCCATGCCTTGGGCGAAGCCGTCGCGTCCTACCGGGTCGTGGGCGCTGGCGACCAGGGTTTGCATCATGCGCACCACTTCAGCCCCTTTTTCGTAAATGGTGACGGTGTAGAAGTTGTTGATTTCGATGTAGCTGTCAGGGCGCACCGGGTGCGCCATCGGGCCGGCGTCTTCGGGGAACTGGGCGGTACGCAGTACGCGCACGTCTTCAATGCGTTTGACAGCGCGGGCTGATGGTTCGCGACACAGATCTTGCGAGAACTCTTGGTCACGAAACACCGTCAGGCCCTCTTTTAGAGACAACTGAAACCAGTCGCGGCAGGTGATGCGGTTACCGGTCCAGTTATGAAAATACTCGTGGCCGACCACGCTCTCGATATTGGCAAAGTCGGCATCGGTGGCGGTGGCCTGGGTCGCCAGCACGTATTTGGTGTTGAAGATGTTGAGGCCTTTGTTCTCCATGGCGCCCATGTTGAAGTCGCTGGTAGCCACAATCATGAAGCGCTCCAGGTCCAGCGACAAGCCAAAGCGGGCTTCGTCCCAGGCGACCGAGGCCATCAGGGAGTTCATGGCGTGTTCAGTTTTATCCAGGTCGCCTGGACGTACATAAACCTGTAGTAAGTGGTCTTTGCCGGCGCGCGAGGTGATGCGCTGCTCACGGCACACCAGCTTGCCTGCAACCAGCGCAAACAGGTAGGAGGGCTTTTTATGCGGGTCGACCCAGGTGGCAAAGTGCCGACCTTCGTTGCCGGTGCCAGCCAATGGTCCTGAGTCCACTAGGTTGCCGTTGGACAGCATGACTGGGTATTTTTCCTTGTCGCCTCGCAGCGTCACGGTAAAGCTGGCCATGACATCGGGACGGTCCAGAAAATAGGTAATGCGGCGAAACCCCTCGGCCTCACACTGGGTAAAAAAAGACTCGTTACTAACGTACAGGCCGGTTAGGCTGGTGTTTCTGACCGGCTCGCAGGTGGTAAAAATCTCCAGCTCAAAAGTGCCCTCTGCCGGCAGGTTGTTGAGCACCAGCAGGTTGCTCTCCATCTTGAACGAGGCGCCCTGGCCGTTGACCAACACGCGTGCCAAGTTGAGCTCGTCACCAATCAGCTTGAGCGGCTGCGCCGCTACATCTGGGTTACGCCGTAGCGACATTTTGTTCAGCACCCGGGTCTTCGCCGGGTCCAGATCAAAGGTCAGGGTGACGGTGTCAATCCAGTAGGCCGGAGGCGAATAATTTTCACGGTGAATGACCGTGCTTTTTCCATCACGCAACATGAGGGGTTCCTATGCAAAGAGTTGCAAAATATGAGCGCTTGCCCGGGGCTGCCATGGCTGGCAGTGTGAGGGGCGTCATACGCCCTGCTTTAGCGATGCTTGAATAAAGGGATCAAGGTCGCCGTCCAGCACTTTTTGGGTGGCTGAAGTCTCATAGTTGGTACGCAAGTCCTTAATGCGGCTGTTGTCCAGCACGTAGGAGCGGATCTGATGACCCCAGCCGACATCGGTCTTGGAGTCTTCCAGCTTTTGCTGTTCTTCTTGCTGCTTGCGCATCTCGAAGTCGTACAGGCGCGAGCGCAGGCGTTTCCAGGCCACGTCACGGTTGCTGTGCTGGCTGCGCCCGTCCTGGCACTGCACCACGATGCCGGTTGGCAAGTGGGTCAGGCGCACGGCAGAGTCAGTCTTGTTGATGTGTTGACCGCCCGCGCCGCTGGCCCGGAAGGTGTCGGTACGTACGTCGCTGGGGTTGATGTTGATGACGATTGAGTCATCGACCTCAGGGTAAACAAAAACCGAGGCAAACGAGGTGTGGCGCCCACCCGACGAGTCAAACGGCGACTTGCGCACCAGTCGGTGCACGCCGGTTTCGGTGCGCAGCAGGCCAAAGGCGTATTCGCCCTCAACCTTGATGGTGGCGCCCTTGATGCCGGCGGTATCGCCTGCAGTTTCGTCTTCCACGGTGACGGCAAAGCCCTTGCGCTCGGCGTAACGCACGTACTGACGCAGCAGCATGCTGGCCCAGTCGCAAGCCTCGGTGCCCCCGGCACCTGCCTGAATGTCGACAAAGGCGTTCAGCGGGTCTGCCGGGTTGCTGAACATGCGGCGGAATTCCAGCCCCTCAACGGTTTCGGTCAGTTTGGCAGTCTCAGCTTCAATGGTGAGCAGGCCGGCTTCGTCGCCGTCTTCTTTGCTCATTTCGAACAATTCGCTGTTGTCTGCCAGCTCGGCGGTCAGGTTGTCGAGGGTGACGACCACGCCGTCGAGTGTTTTTTTCTCGCGGCCCAGCTCCTGGGCACGTTTTGG
>JBLHZH010000267.1:0-4032 GCA_047629695.1 Rhodoferax sp. | reverse complement strand
GTGGCGCAAATAATTGGTGTGGCACCAGGGCAATTTGTTGCCATCGTGGCCCTGATGCAGCTCAGCGAGAGCTTACAGCATGCCAACTTGCGACTTTGGTTTGGCCGCTGGGGTGAGCGCCTGTGGGTCAGTCCACGCTTTCACCGCCTGCATCACAGCATAGGCATAGGCCATGAATCGGGTGGCAAAAATACGCTGGGCGGACATAACTTCGGGGTCTTGCTGCCGTGGTGGGACATGCTGTTTGGCACCGTCAATTTTGAACTCCGTTTTGATCCCACAGGCGTGCGCGATCAGGTCGAACAGGGGCGCGATTATGGTAGTGGTTTCTGGTCTCAGCAGTGGCTTGGCCTGAAACGATTGGCTGGGCGGGCCTGACGCTTGTCCGACCTTGCGCTAGACCGGGTTATGCTCAATTCATGAACCTGCTACTTGATTCCTTTTGGCGTGCCTTGGCTTACTGCATGCGCCCGCGCGTTATCGCCCTGTCTTTTTTACCGCTACTACTAATGATGGGGCTGATACTGGGCTTGGGTTATCTGTATTGGGCGAGTACGTTGAACTGGGTGCGTCTTAACCTGGAGGACTGGCCCCTCATTACCACGTTGTGGGCCTGGATGGAGAATGTCGGGGCCGGCAGTCTCAAGATGGTACTGGCGCCCTTGATTGTTATTTTTGCTGTGACGCCCGTGATTGTGGTGCTGTCCCTGTTGCTGGTGGCTTTTTTGATGACACCCGCCCTGACGCTGCTGGTGGCTGAGCGGCGTTTTCCACAACTCGAGCGTAAGCGCGGCGGGGGGCTGTGGCGCAGCCTGCTATGGGCTCTGGGCTCGGTGTTGCTGGCCCTTGTGGCTCTGGTTGTTTCGATTCCCCTGTGGCTGGTGCCGCCGTTGATCATGGTGTTGCCACCGTTGATCTGGGGCTGGCTGACCTACCGTGTGATGGCTTTTGATGCCCTGGGTGAACATGCCAGCGTGGAAGAGCGGCAAGAGATTTTTCGTCGATACCGGGGCTGGTTGCTGTGCATCGGGATTTTTTGTGGCTATCTGGCTGCCGCCCCCAGCCTGATCTGGGTTTCGGGCGCGCTGTGGGCCACTGCCTTTGTGATTCTTGCGCCGCTAGCGATCTGGATTTATACCCTGGTATTTGCGTTTTCCTCCCTGTGGTTTGCGCATTACTGTCTGGCCGCCCTGCAAAGACTGCGAGTTGAGACGCTGATTGCGCAGTCGGCTTCCACCAGTCCAGCGCCAACGCCCCCTGACCCGAAAATTGTAGGATTGATAGATGACACAAAAACTTCCTCTTATGCCTTGCGCTGACAGCTCGTCCTCTTTTGGACTCGTCATTATTGGCGATGAAATCATGTCGGGCAAGCGTGTCGACAAACACCTGCCCAAGGTTATTGAGTTGCTCAAGGTGCGGGGCTTGTCGCTTGACTATGCCGAGTATGTCGGTGATTCGCCGGAACGCATCACCGCCACGCTGCGGCGTGCATTTGCCTCGGGCGATGTGGTGTTTTCCTGTGGTGGTATTGGTGCCACCCCAGACGACCGTACACGGCAATCTGCGGCCAGCGCTGCCGGACTCGATCTGTTACTGCACCCACAAGCGGAAGTGCTAATTCGTGAGCGTATTCAAGATACCGCCAAAGAGCAAGGCACGGTCTACGACCCCGATCGGCCTGACAATATTCACCGCCTCAATATGGGTGTGTTTCCGGTCGGTGCGCAGATTATTCCTAATCCTTTTAACAAAATTCCGGGCTTTAGCCTGGGGTCGGTGCATTTTATGCCGGGATTCCCGGTGATGGCCTGGCCGATGATTGAGTGGGTGCTCGACACGCATTACGCCCATTTGTTTCAAACCGCCGCTTGGATTGAAAAATCAGTCATTGTTTTTGGCGCCATGGAAGCCACGCTGACGCCCCTGATGGAGGATCTGGAGACGATTTACGCTGGCATCAAGGTGTTCAGCCTGCCTAGCGTGGACCATCCGCAGTACGGACGTCACATTGAGTTGGGCGTCAAAGGTGAACCGGCTCTGGTGGCGCAGGCCTATCCGGCGCTACTGGCAGGCTTGCATAAATTTGATGCCAAACTGGGCCCCGAATTGGTGCAGAAATAAAATTCCGCATGAGGTTGACTTAATTTGCACTTTTTTAGTGCATTTATGTTGTCATTCTCTATGGTCTTGTAGGTAGCGTTTGCCAAAGCGGCACAAACTCAGGGCAAAATAGGTGGATGCGCGGATTTTTCCAGGTTGCCGGTATTGGCACAAAAACTGCATTCGCTATTTATGTAACCTTTTAAACAACGATTCAATTAGGAGTATTTGATGGCAAAGACCGTCGCTGACGTCATGACAATGGTGAAAGAAAACGAAGTCAAGTTTGTTGACTTCCGTTTCACCGATACCCGTGGCAAGGAACAACACGTTACCGTGCCTGTTTCGCATTTTGATGAAGATAAGTTCAGCTCGGGCCATGCGTTTGATGGCTCTAGCATCGCTGGCTGGAAGGGCATTGAAGCCTCTGACATGCAGTTGATGCCCGATCCCAATACCGCCAATATTGACCCGTTTTTTGAAGAAACAACGATGTTCCTGACGTGCGATGTGGTCGAGCCCAGTGACGGCAAGGCCTATGACCGTGATCCACGTTCCATCGCCAAGCGTGCTGAAGCCTACCTCAAGGCCTCTGGCATGGGCGACACCGCCTTCTTTGGCCCTGAGCCAGAGTTCTTCATCTTTGACGATGTGCGCTGGAATACCGACATGTCGGGCACTTTCTTCAAGATCGACGAATACGAAGCGCCCTGGAACACCGGCACCAAGATGGAAGGCGGTAACCGCGGTCACCGCAACACCGTTAAAGGAGGCTACTTTCCCGTGCCTCCCGTGGACAGCACGCAGGATATGCGCGCTGAAATGTCGCTGATTCTGGAAGGCCTCGGCATTCCGGTTGAAGTGTTCCACCACGAAGTGGCCGGCGCTGGTCAGAACGAAATCGGTACCCGTTTTAGCACCTTGGTGCAGCGCGCTGACTGGACTCAGGTCCTTAAGTACGTCGTGCACAACGTGGCCAACGCCTACGGCAAAACAGCCACTTTCATGCCCAAGCCCATCGTTGGTGACAACGGCTCCGGCATGCACGTGCACCAGTCGATCTGGAAAGACGGTAAAAACCTGTTTGCCGGTGACGGCTATGCCGGTCTGTCGGACTTCGCGCTGTACTACGTGGGTGGCATCATCAAGCACGCCCGCGCACTCAATGCCATCACCAACCCCGGCACCAACAGCTACAAGCGGCTGGTGCCTGGCTACGAAGCCCCGGTCAAGCTGGCTTACTCGGCCAAAAACCGCTCGGCCTCAATCCGCATTCCGTATGTCGCCAACCCCAAGGGTCGTCGCATTGAAGCGCGTTTCCCTGATCCACTGATGAACCCTTACCTCGGCTTTGCGGCCCTGATGATGGCGGGTCTGGATGGCGTGGAAAACAAGATCCATCCGGGCGAAGCCGCGACCAAGGATCTGTACCATTTGCCGCCTGAAGAAGACGCATTGATCCCCACCGTCTGCCACAGCCTGGACCAAGCGCTGGATGCCCTTGATGTGGGTCGTAGCTTCCTGACCAAAGGCGGTGTTTTTACTGACAGCATGCTCGATGCTTACATTGAACTCAAGATGGGTGAAGTCACGCGTTTACGCATGGCCACCCACCCGATTGAGTTCGACATGTACTACTCGCTCTAAGCGAGTCAGTCACAGGGGCGGTCCCGTAGGATAGCCCGCATAAAAAGGACGGCTTGTGCTGTCCTTTTTTTATTTGTCGGGCGCATACTCAGGCTTGGTCCTTAGCTTCCTTTTTGTCGACTGAAAGTCATATGAAATATGCAATACTGACGCTCCTGCTGGCCGCCTCCGGCGCGGGCAGTTGCTGGTCGCAGACGGCTATTTACCGCTGTGGCAACGAGTACACCAACACACTGCCGTCAACCCAGACAGGCGGTTGCAAGCTGATGGAGGGGGGGTATG
>JBLHZH010000266.1:0-4042 GCA_047629695.1 Rhodoferax sp. | reverse complement strand
TGCCATGAGGGCCTGCCTGAAGGGCTGGCTATCAAGTGTGGCGGGGAGATTGTCCGCAGCGCGCTCAATGCATTTACGAACCAGGCTAAAGCCGTTAGAGTGCACGCCACTGGATGCCAGGCCGAGTACCACATCGCCCACCTGCACATTCTGGCCCGCCAGAATCTTTGACTTTTCAACCGCACCCACGGCAAAACCCGCCAAGTCGTATTCGCCCGCCGGGTACATGCCGGGCATTTCGGCGGTTTCTCCGCCAATCAGGGCGCAGCCAGAGAGCTCACAACCCCGGGCAATACCGCCCACCACGGCTGCTGCGGTGTCGATATCGAGCTTGCCGCAGGCAAAGTAATCCAGAAAAAACAAAGGCTCTGCCCCCTGTACCAGCACGTCGTTGACACTCATAGCGACCAGATCGATGCCGACGGTGTCGTGCATATTCCATTCAAAAGCTAATTTGAGTTTGGTTCCCACGCCGTCGGTGCCGCTGACCAGCACCGGCTCCTTGTAGCGCTTGGGTACTTCAAACAGGGCGCCAAAGCCGCCAATACCTGCCAGAACGCCTTCGCGCATGGTCTTTTTAGCCAACGGCTTGATTCGTTCAACCAAGGCATCGCCCGCATCGATATCGACGCCGGCATCTTTGTAAGAAAGAGGGGTGGGGGTGTTAGTTGTGGTCATGTAGGTTGGGTCGGTTCTTTGGTGTTGTCAGAACCCGATAAAATTTGGTTTGATTTTAAAGGTTTGTCTCCACCCCATCGCATGCAATTTACTTCAACTCAAAAAAGAGCCGGTGCTTGGGGCTTTATCGCCATGCTGTCGATTTTTTTTCTTTGGCAGTTGGCCGCGGTGCTCACGCCTTTTGCCGTGGCTGCTGTTTTGGCCTATGTCCTGACGCCGTTAGTGGACTGGCTGGTCAATTCGGCTCAGGGCCGTCTGCCCCGGTTGGTCGCCGTGCTGCTGGTCGAATCCCTTTTTATGCTGGTGATGTTGGGTGTATTGCTGCTGCTGGTGCCGATTCTGGCCAAAGAACTGCCTTTAATTCGCGCCCACTTGCCGGTTTTGCTGGAAGCGACCAGTGCTTGGCTGAAGCCGTATCTGGCGCAATTCGGCATTGATTTGTCGCTGGATCTCGCCACGGCCCGGGCATTTGTCCTGAAATACCTCAGTGCCAATGCTGAGGACACCTTCGGTTCTGTCATGAGTTCCCTGAAGTTGGGCGGTAGCCTGGCTTTTGCCATTCTGGGCAATGTCATATTGATTCCGGTCGCCTTGTTTTATTTACTGATGGACTGGCACAGACTGGTCGCACAGTTGCTGGATTTTGTTCCACTGCGCCTGCGGGCTGCCTTTGACAGCTTTACCATTGAAACTGATGCCGTTCTGGGGCAGTATCTGCGGGGTCAGTTGCTGGTGATGTTGGTCCTGTCGGTTTTCTACAGCCTCGGATTGACCTTGTTTGGGCTGGATCTGGCTTTGCCGATTGGCATTTTTACCGGGTTAGCCGTTTTTGTGCCTTATGTCGGCTTTGGTTTGGGGCTGATACTGGCCACGCTGGCTGGTTTGCTCGAATTTGCGACGAGCGCCGGGCCCGCTACAGCCTTCATCATGGTGACGCTGGTGTACGGCTCAGGGCAATTGCTTGAAAGCTTTTTTCTGACGCCAAGGCTGGTTGG
This sequence comes from Rhodoferax sp., assembly GCA_047629695.1. Taxonomy (GTDB): domain Bacteria; phylum Pseudomonadota; class Gammaproteobacteria; order Burkholderiales; family Burkholderiaceae_C; genus Rhodoferax. The sequence continues at coordinate 2,369 of JBLHZH010000266.1, read as the reverse complement.
TGAACGCATTGGCTTGCACCCCTTGGCTGTCATTTTTGCCCTGCTCGCCTTCGGTCAGTTGTTCGGGTTTGTCGGGGTACTGATTGCCTTGCCAGCCAGCGCGGTCCTGCTGGTGGCCCTGCGGCGTACCCGGATGCATTATTTTTCCAGCAAACTGTTTAAGGGCTGAATGTCGTCAATGAAGCAAATCGCCTTGGATATCGGTCTGGCCCCCGGACCCACACTGGCTAATTTTTTTGTTGGACCCAACGAGGTGGCCTTTAACCACTTGCGGCACTGGATGGCTGACATCTCACGTGCGGCTACGCCTGTGCCGACCTATCTTTGGGGCAGCGAAGGCAGTGGTAAAACACATTTGCTGCTGGCGGTTCAAACCGCCTTGCGCGAGCAGGGTGCCACCATCGGTTGGCTTGATGCCAGCGTGCAGGACCCTCCCGAATTTGACGAGCGTTGGGCTGCCGTGGTGCTGGACGAGGTGCATTTGTATGACTCGGAGCAGCAGTACGCCGCCTTTAACTGGTTTGTCAATGCGCAGACCAGTCGCTGCTGGGTACTGGCGTCGGGTACCTTGCCTCCGGCCGACTTGCCGCTGCGGGACGACCTCAGAAGTCGCCTTGGCTGGGGCCATATCTTTCAGCTGCATATGCTGAGCGAGCCCGAGCGGCGTGGCGTATTGCGCCAAGCCGCAGAGGCCCGCGGGGTTTGTCTGGGAGACGAGGTGATGGACTTCATGTTGACCCGGTTTAGCCGCGACCTCGGCAGCCTGATGGAGTTGCTGAACCAGCTCGACCGTTATGCCCTGCAAACCAAACGTGGCATCACGATTCCCCTAATTAAATCCATGCTGGAAAATACCTAATATGAAACTCGCACTTTTTGACTTGGACCACACCCTGCTGCCGCTGGATTCCGACTACGCCTGGGGGGTCTTTACCAGCACCTTGGGTTGGACCGATCCGGTCGACTTCGGCCGGCGTAATGATGAATTTTTTGCCCACTACCGTGCCGGCACTCTTGATATCCATGAGTACGTTCGTTTTGCCACAGACGCCGTTCGACGTCAGGGTGCGTTTAATTCGGAGACCGCCCATGCGCAATTCATGTGCGCCGTAATTAAGCCAGCGATCACGTCGCAGGCCCAGGCCCTGATTCACCAGCACCAGCAGGCCGGCGATACGGTGGTCATCGTCACCGCGACCAATGAGTTTGTGACACGCCCGATTGCTCGGGCTTTTGGCGTAGCCGAGTTGATTGCCGTCGAACTGGCCTATGACAGCGCGCCCGGTGGCACGGGTTGGATCACCGGTGAAATCAAGGGCGTGCCTTCGGCCCGTGAGGGCAAGGTGACCCGGGTTGAGCAGTGGCTGGCCCAACGTCAACTGGGCTGGGCCGATGTCGAGACCACCTTTTATACCGACTCCATCAATGATTTAAGTCTGATGGAGATTGTGACCCATCCGGTCGCCACCAACCCTGATGCGACCTTGCGCGCCATTGCCACTCAGCGCGGATGGCGCATACTCGACCTTTTTTAGTAGATTGGGGACCGTATTGAGCTGCTTTGTAGTCAGTGCCCTGTTCCGCAAAGTTTCAAAAACAACATGATTAAAAATTTTATTGACAAGCTGTTGGGCAAGTCACCATCAACTACTAAGACCAAAAAGCTTCAATTTGGCAAGCGTGAAGAGGTCGGCGTAGCCAGTCACGGAATTAATCCCGCGCTGGTAGATGAACGCGCACTTAATGTGGTGCGCACCCTCAAGGGGGCCGGTTACGAGGCTTATATCGTTGGCGGTGCGGTGCGTGACCTGATGGTGGGCTTGCGGCCCAAAGACTTTGACGTCGCCACTAATGCCACGCCCGAGCAGGTCAAGAGCCTGTTCCGGCGCGCCTTCATTATTGGCCGGCGCTTTCGTATTGTGCATGTGGTGTATGGACGTGGGCGCGAAAACGAAGTGATTGAAGTCTCTACCTTTCGCGCTTATATGGACAACACGGCAGCGGAAGCGGTGAGCGGCAATGAACGCACCAGCAAGAACGAACTGGCCGGCATGAAGCATGCTGTGGACGCCTCGGGACGGGTTCTGCGCGACAACGTCTGGGGCCCGCAGGAAGAAGACGCGGTGCGCCGCGACTTCACCATCAATGCGATGTATTACGATCCTGAAACGCAAATTGTGGTGGACTACCACAACGGCATCAAGGACGCCAAGAAACGCATCATTCGTATGATTGGCGAACCCGCGACCCGTTACCGGGAAGACCCGGTGCGTATCATTCGTGCCGTGCGTTTTTCAGCCAAACTGAATGCCCTGGGCTTCACTTTAGAGAGCAAGACGGTGGCGCCTCTGATCAAATCGCAGGCGCTG
>JBLHZH010000265.1:0-4072 GCA_047629695.1 Rhodoferax sp. | reverse complement strand
GCAGTCTCTGCAAAGAACGGCACCCATCGGCCTGCTGCAAATGTGGGAGCACATTCCAGATGTGCTCCAAACCCTTTTTACGTCCCCGCAAAGAAAATATGACTTTGCAGCTCAGGTAAAAAAATTTGCTGACTACCTAGTGACTCTGCATGACATGCATGCGAACTTCAGTATTTATCGTATCGTACGCCAGGAGAACTACCTGGCTTCCCGCTATGGCTATACACATGCCGTGCATACCGCGGTGCTGTGCATTCTGTTGTCGCGCCACTTTGAGTGGCCAGTCGAGCGCATGATGAGCTTAGTCAAGGCGGCACTCACCATGAACATGACCATTATAAAGTTGCAGGGGAAGATGGCCGGTCAAGAAGGCCCGGTTGAGAGAAGACAGCGCACAGAGATTTTTAACCATCCCGAAAAAACCGTGGCCCTGCTCCAAGTGCTGGGCGTCACCGACGCCAACTGGCTGGCCGCCGTCGGGCAGCACCATGAAAACACAGGCGGGACGGGTTACCCGACGGGGTGTGTAGAGGTGTGCGACATCGCCAATGTCTTGCGTGTGGCCGATGTCTTTACCGCCAAAATCAGCCCACGAAACTTTCGTGCGGCACTCTCGGCCCAAGAAGGCATTCTGCGTATTTTTCGTGATGACGGTGGCGGCGCCATGTCGATGGCTGTGATCAAAACGCTGGGGATTTATCCGCCCGGTGAGTTTGTGCAAATGGCCTCGGGTGAGTTGGGGGTAGTGGTTGAACGCACGGCCAATGCCAGGGCGCCCATCGTCGCCTCCATCACCGACACGACTGGACGACCGGTGCCCAGACTGTTGCGCCGTGATACGCAGCAGGCCGAGTTTGCCATCACCGGCACTGTGAGCGACAAGTCCATGCTGCAACGCTTGTTGCCTGAGCGGCTCTATGGCTTTTCGATCGTCAACCCTTTGGACCTGCCACCGCTTGAGTTCCTCGTTGGCTAGCCTCACGCCAGAGCGGTCAATGGTTCGCACCACGGCTATTTTTGCAAAGCTATGCCCCAACGGCAACCATACGCATCATGAATAAAATTTTTTGACATAATTCAACAACAAGTCATAATTAAGCCCGTTGATAGCACACCCGATCGAAAGACGGGGTCGCAAAGCCTCCGACCTGACGCCTATGTGCGTAAATGGTAGCGGGGTTGCCCCCAGCGGTCAGGCCTCGCTCTGATCTCAGACTTCACGGTCACGTGAAGTGGCAACACCGCCTCCCTGCACCCTCAGTCCGAAGTCCCTGCCCCCTCTTTTTTATCGCCACCCAGCGCACTGGCCTTAAGTTCAGACCAGCATGCGGGTTGGGTGCATTTTCAAAAGTGCCTTGGCGATTGGCGGCAACCCGGCCAGTCAGTGAGGCTCCCATATTTGCTTTCAAATCCGTCAGGATCATTTCAATGGCAACCCCCCACCCTGTGCGCGTGTCAACGCGTCTGACTATTGGTTTTGGTTCGCTGGCCCTGCTGGGCATAGCCATTGCTCTTTTCGGCGTGCTCAAAATGCGCACACTGGCACACAACCTTGATGAAGTGGCCAATAGCCACATGCTCAAAACCAACCAGTTGGCCGAATACAAAGACCATCTCAATGATGTGGCGCGCGCCGCCGGCAGCATGCTCGTCGCAGAAGACATGCTCATGCGCGACAGCGAAATGATCAGCATTGACAAGTCGGTAGCGGCAAACGCGGCCCTGATGGCGCAGCTGAGCCCTACGATTCGCACCGCCGAAGGCGTTACCCTACTGAACGTCATCAAGAAGGATGGGGCCAGTTACCACAGCGAAATCAACAAGGTCACCGATTTGGCTAATCGGGGCGCAACGGCGGAGGCGAGTCGCTTGCTGATGGGTGATGTGCGTGGTTTACAAAACGTTTTATTCAAGGCGGTCGATGATTCGATGGATTTGCAGCAAAGGTTGGCAATGACCCTGGCGAAAGAAGCCTCGGACGAAGCAGCCAAGGCCATGGCTGTTCTACTAGGGCTGGCTGGTCTGATGCTATTGATTGGCCTCGCTGTGGGTCTGGGCATTACCCGCCACTTATCCCGGGCACTGGGCGCCGAACCGGATGAACTATGTGAGGTCGTGCGCCGCATGGAAGAGGGAGATCTAAGTAGCTCTGTATTGCTGCGTCAGGGTGACAGCACCAGCGTACTGGCCGCGGTGGCACGCATGCAAGCGTCGCTCACAAAGGTCATCAACACCGTGCGCCAGGGCTCGGAAGGCGTGGCCACCGCTAGCGCCCAGATTGCCCAAGGCAACCAGGACTTATCAGGTCGCACAGAGTCCCAAGCCAGCGCGCTGGAAGAAACTGCCGCCTCCATGGAAGAGTTGGGTGCGACCGTGAAGCAAAACGCCGACAACGCCCGCCAAGCCAATCAACTGGCCCAGAGTGCCAGTACGGTCGCCATCAAGGGGGGCGCAGTGGTGGCGCAGGTGGTTGACACCATGAAGGGCATTGTGGATGCCAGCAAACGAATCGCCGACATTATTCAGGTCATGGACGGTATTGCCTTTCAGACCAATATTCTGGCGCTCAACGCAGCAGTGGAGGCTGCAAGGGCTGGCGAGCAGGGCCGTGGTTTTGCTGTGGTCGCCACGGAGGTGCGCTCACTGGCGGGCCGTTCGGCTGAAGCGGCCAAGGAGATCAAGAGCCTCATCAACGCCAGTGTCGAGCGCGTCACACAGGGCACGACCCTGGCAGATCAGGCCGGCAGCACCCTGCTTGAAGTCGTGAGCAGTATCCGACGTGTGACGGACATCATGGGCGAGATCAGTGCCGCCAGCAGCGAGCAAAGTCTAGGGGTCTCCCAGGTAGGCGAAGCGGTGATGCAGATGGATCAGGTAACCCAACAGAATGCGGCGCTGGTGGAGGAAATAGCGGCCGCCGCCTCCAGCCTGAAGTCTCAGGCCCTCGAGTTAGTAGAGACGGTGGCAGTTTTCAAGCTGTCACAGCCTGCGAGTAGAGACTTGGCCATCACCTATGGGTAAAACTTATTTTTAACACCAGAAATTACGACCCCTTAAGTTGCGGGTCAGTCAGCGCCACAGACCTTTAATTGCCGGAACGCTCAGCCAGGAAGATCTCGATGCGGCGATTCTGGGCACGACCCAAATTGGTGCTGTTGTTGGCGATCGGTTGACGCGAACCCCGACCCTCAATCTGGATCTGACGTGCGCTCACGCCACGTAACACCAGGTAGTCGCGCGCACTGGCGGCCCGGTTGACTGACAAGGGGTTGTTGATGGCATCTGAACCCGTGCTGTCAGTGTGGCCGACGATGCGAATTTCGGTGTTGGGCTGCGAGCCCAGGCCCTGTGCAAACTGATTCAACACAGGTTGCAAATTGGGCTTGATATCGGAGCGACCCGTATCAAAGGAAATATCGCTTGGAATGCTCAGTTTGAGTTGGTTGTCAGACGTCTGCGTGACATCGACGCCGGTACCGGCGGTGGCTTGCTCCATCGCTGCCTTCCTTTGAGCCATCTGGTTGGACCAGATGTAACCACCCAGCGCACCCAGGCCAGCACCCACGGCAGCAGAGCCTCGGCTATCGCCTATGGCAACACCGGCTAAGGCACCCAGACCGCCACCAATGGCGGAACTGCGCTGCGCGTCCGACATATTGGCACAGCCGCCAATCAGCACGGCCACCGCGCTGAGACTAAAAACCAGGGTCCGGCTTCGTGAAGTAAGCGTCATCATATTTTTTCCTGAATAAATTGTAAACAGGCTCCACTGTAATTAAGCCTGTCGTCCTGATCCTTACTGAACAACAAAAAATCACCACAAACTGTAAGATTTTGGGGTGTCAAGCCGACAAGTAGCCTGGTCGACCTGCTGCCCAAGTGCAACATCCAAAAATCGTTCGGAAAAAATTTACTGACTCAGCGACGGCTGGTAGCCACGCCAAGCAGCCCAAGCCCTGTCTAAGGCTAAGTTTTCAAATTGAAATTTGAAAACTTTCGACGATTGAACAAACGCAAGTCCGCGTTGAAAACACGCCGCCACAACTTGTCCGGCAGACAATTCACCAGACTC
>JBLHZH010000264.1:0-4073 GCA_047629695.1 Rhodoferax sp. | reverse complement strand
TGCGCGCACCAAGCTGGTGGGCGTAACTCAGGTCTCAAATGCGCTTGGCAGTATCAATCCGGTCAAGCAAATGATTGCGCTGGCGCACGCCCACGGCGTGCCGGTGCTGGTCGACGGTGCCCAAGCTGTGCCCCATATGCCGGTAGACGTACAGGACCTTGATTGCGATTTTTACACCTTCTCGGGCCACAAGTTGTGCGGTCCGACTGGCATCGGTGTGCTTTACGGTAAAGCTGAACTGCTTGAAAAAATGCAGCCCTTTAAGGGCGGCGGCGACATGATTTTGTCGGTGTCATTCGAGAAAACGGTCTACAACACTCTGCCCTACAAGTTTGAGGCTGGCACGCCACCAATCGCTGCGGCCATCGGACTCGGGGCCGCTATCGATTACCTCTGCGCCATCGGCATGGACCGTATCGCCGAGCATGAGCAGATGCTGCTGCACTACGCTACCGCGCAACTGGGCGCCCTGCCCGGCCTGCGCCTGATTGGCACAGCCACAGACAAGGCGGCGGTGCTCTCCTTCACGCTGGCGGGGATCCACCCGCATGACGTAGGCACGCTGCTGAGCCAGCAGGGCATTGCGGTGCGTACCGGCCATCACTGTGCGCAGCCGGTCATGACACGCTTCAAACTGCCTGCCACCACGCGCGCCTCGTTTGCGTTTTACAACAGCCGGGAAGAAGTCGACGCCCTGGTCGCCGGCATCCGCGCCGTGCAGAAAGTATTTGCATAATGGCCGACTACAAAGCGCTCTACCAAGAGGTCATTCTTGATCACAACAAAAAGCCACGTAACTACGGCACGCTAGAACACCCCAGCCACCAAGCCCAGGGCCACAACCCACTGTGCGGCGACCACATCAGCGTAGCGCTGACGCTGGCCGGTGACACCATCGAGCAGGTTGCGTTTGAGGGCGAGTCCTGTGCCATCTGCAAAGCCTCGGCGTCCATGATGACGGCCGCCATCAAAGGCAGAAAGCAGGCCGACGCCCAAGCCCTAAGCCAAGAATTTTTGGCTATGGCCACCGGCAAGCTGGACCTGAACCAGCCTAATCAGATCGGGCGATTGGCGGTATTTTCCGGCGTATGCGACCTGCCGACCCGCGTCAAATGTGCGATTTTGCCGTGGCACACGCTGCAGGCCGCCTTCAATTCACAGGATACAACCAGCACTGAGTCGTAACTTATTCAAGGAGAACCCCATGCCCAAAATTGCTGAAATAGATGACACCCCTAACCCGAATGCCGTGAAGTTCACGCTGCACGAACCGTTGTCCTGGGGTATTTCGCACTCTTACGAGAATGCTGCCCAAGCCAAGGACGACCCACTGGCGGCAGCCCTGTTTGCCATTCCTAATGTGAGTAATGTTTTTTATGTGGACCGCTGGCTGACGGTGACACAAGACGGTGGCGCCGACTGGCCGGAACTGGTGCGCCTGATTGCGACGCCGTTGCGCGCCTCACCCGCCGCCGCGGCGCAGTCGGCTGCGGCCGTGTTTGCCGCCCGCGTATCGATTGCCGAAATGAGCGCAGCCGACCAGGACCGGCTGGCGGTCATCAACGATATGCTGGACCAGCGCATCCGACCATCGCTGCAAGCCGATGGCGGCGACCTGCATGTGGTGGGGTTGGCCGACAACTACCTTAGCATTCACTACCAGGGCGCCTGTGGCAGCTGCCCCAGTTCAATCTCGGGCACGCTCACGGCCATCCAAAATCTGGTGAACACCATCGAGCCCGATATCGCGGTTATCGCGGTTTAACGACTATCAATCCTATCGCGATCATGCAAGAACAACACGCCCCAGTCTCGCGCGCAGCGAGTGTTACGTCAACCGACAAAAATAAAATCAAGTTTCTGCTGCTGGAGGGCGTTCATCCTTCGGCGCTGAACACCTTGCAGGCCGCGGGTTATACGCAAATCGAAAGCCTGTCAGGCTCCCTGAGCGAAGAAGAGCTCAAACTCAAAATTACCAATGTCCATTTTGTCGGCATTCGCTCTCGCACACAACTAACCGCTGAAGTGCTAGCCCATGCACACAAACTCGTCGCAGTAGGTTGCTTTTGTATTGGCACCAACCAAGTCGACCTGATGGCGGCACGCGAATTGGGCATTGCGGTCTTTAACGCCCCGTTCTCCAACACCCGCTCGGTGGCAGAACTGGTACTGGCCGAAGCTATTTTGCTGTTGCGCGGCATTCCGGAAAAGAGCGCGGTGGCGCACCAGGGCGGCTGGCTCAAGTCAGCTGAAAACGCTTATGAAATCCGGGGTAAAACACTGGGCATCGTGGGCTACGGCGCTATCGGCATGCAGCTGTCGGTGCTGGCCGAGGCGATGGGCATGCAGGTGGTGTTTTTTGATATTGCGACCAAACTCCCGCTGGGTAATGCCCGCCAGATCGCGCTTCTGCCCGATCTGCTGGCACAGGCCGATGTGGTCAGCCTGCACGTGCCCGAAACCCCGGCCACCCAGTGGATGATGGGTGCCGCACAAATTGCAGCCATGAAGCTGGGCGCCGTACTGATCAATGCCTCGCGCGGCACTGTGGTCGAGATTGAGGCGCTGGCTAAGGCGCTGCAACAGAAAAAACTGCTGGGCGCCGCTATTGATGTATTTCCGCAGGAGCCACGCAGCAACCAGGACCTGTTCGAGTCGCCCCTGCGTGGCATGCCCAACGTGATTTTGACACCGCACATTGGCGGCTCCACGCTGGAGGCGCAGGAAAATATTGGTATCGAAGTCGCCGAGAAGCTTGTCAAGTACAGCGATAACGGCACCTCGACCTCCTCCGTCAACTTCCCCGAAGTCGCGCTACCGCCGCACCCTGGCAAGCACCGCTTGCTACACGTGCACCGCAACGTGCCCGGCATGATGTCCAGCATCAACCAGGTATTCACTGACAACCAAATCAACATTGCGGCGCAATACCTGCAGACCCGGGGGCCCATTGGCTATGTCGTGATCGATATTGACGCCACCCAGTCCCCCACCGCACTGGCCGGTTTAGCCGACATTCCAGGCACCCTGCGCAACCGCGTTTTATTTTAGCGCGTGGCCTCGTCTTTGCGACGAGGAACGACGCGACAATCCAGGAAGTCATGGGCTGCCACGGCCTACGACCTCCCAGAGACGAGAGAGGGGACGACCTGCGCAAAAACGAGGCAACTCTTTTAACGCCCGCTAGGTTTGCGCATCAGAGTACTTTTGCCGAACAGACTTTCAATCAAATCGACGGCCAGCTCAGCGGTCTGATTGCACACATCTAGGTCGGGATTAAGCTCCACCACATCAAGTGATGCCAGACGCCCAGTATCGGCGATCATCTCCATGCACAACTGCGCCTCGCGGTAGGTGGGGCCGCCACGCACGGTGGTTGCCACGCCCGGCGCAATACTGGGGTCCAGAAAGTCAACATCAAAGCTGATATGCAGGTGGGTGTCATCGTCCAGCTGCTCAAGCGCCAGCGCCATGGTGTGACGCATGCCCATTTCGTCGATGTAGCGCATGTCAAAGACCTCAATGTCCATCTCGTGCACCAGCCGCCGCTCCCCCTCGTCAACGCTACGAATCCCGATCTGGCGCAGTTGTGCCGGCAACAGGGCGGGGACCTGGCCGCCGATCTCAATCAGGGCTTGCGGACCCTGGCCACACAGGCAGGCCACCGGCATGCCATGTATATTGCCACTTGGGGTCAGTGTGGCGGTATTGAAGTCAGCATGGGCGTCCAGCCACAGGACACGTAGTTTTTTACCACGGTCACGGCAATGGCGGGCCACCGCACTGATGGAGCCAATACCCAGACAGTGGTCACCACCCAGCATCACCGGCAGACGCCCGGCCTGCAGCTCGGCGTACATGGCGTCGTGCAGCAATTGATTCCAGCGAACCACCTCGGGCAAATGGCGAAAACCATCGACGGCGGGCTGCCACGGGTTGGCCGGGCCGTCCAGGTCGCCACAGTCCTTCACTTCCAGCCCAAACTTGGCAATGGCGGCCGCAATAGCGGCGCCCCGCAGTGCCGCGGGCCCCAGGCGGGCGCCCAGAGAGCCGGCGCCAATATCGGTCGGTAC
>JBLHZH010000263.1:0-4080 GCA_047629695.1 Rhodoferax sp. | reverse complement strand
GTGCAAATTGCCACGGCCGATGGCAACGACGTGGTGGTTGCCAGTGGCCTGCAGCCAGGCATGCAGGTGGTGGTGGCGGGTGTGCATGTGCTGTCGCCCGGACAAAAAGTGACTATTTATCAGGATAAATATGCGCCGACACCGGCGGTGCCGATAGCTGCGACATCGGTCCGTGCAGCACCCGCGGAGTGAGGCTGTCATGACGCAACAACAACCCAAAACGAGTTTTAATCTCTCCCGCTGGGCGCTGGAGCATGCAGCGCTGACCCGTTATCTGATGATTGTGCTGATGCTGCTGGGCTTGGCGTCTTACTTTCAACTGGGGCAGGACGAAGACCCGCCTTTCACCTTTCGCGCCATGGTAGTGCGCACTTACTGGCCCGGTGCCACGGCACAGCAGGTGGCCGAGCAGGTGACCGACAAGCTGGAGCGCGCGCTGCAGGAGGTGCCCTATGCCGATAAGATTCGCAGCTATTCCAAGCCTGGCGAGTCACAGATTATTTTCCAGATTAAGGACTCTTCCAAGGCCAGCGAGGTGGCTAATGTTTGGTACAGCGTGCGCAAAAAGATCGGCGACATGCGCGGTACGCTGCCTGCCAACGTGCAGGGTCCGTTTTTCAACGACGATTTTGGTGATGTCTTTGGCGTGATTTATGCGATCGAAGGCGACGACTTCAGCTACGCCGAACTCAAAACGCTGGCCGACGCGGTACGCCAAAAATTGCTTCGGGTGCCCGATGTGGCCAAGGTCGCGCTGTTTGGCGATCAGGACGAAAAGCTGTATATTGAAATTTCACAGACCCGGTTGGCGCAGCTGGGGCTGGACATGGCCGGGGTGCTGGCGCAATTGGGCCAGCAAAATGCGGTGGAGTCGGCCGGTGCCGTGCAGACCCCGCTGGATGTGTTGCAGGTGCGGGTGAGTGGTCAGTTCAACACAGTGGAGGGGCTCAGGGCGATGCCGATTCGCGGTGTCGGTTATGGCGTGGGCAGCAGCGCTGGCGCCAGCCAGTTGCGCCTGGGCGATATCGCCCGTATCACGCGTGGTTACGTGGATCCACCCTCCGTGAAGGTGCGCCACCAAGGACGTGAGGTGATTGCCCTGGGGGTTTCCATGACTAAGGGCGGCGATATCGTCAACTTGGGCAAAGCGCTGCAAGTCGTTACGGCTGGCATCGAGCGTACGCTGCCGGCGGGCGTTAAGCTGGTACAACTGCAGGATCAGCCGCAGGCGGTGACCAAGTCGGTTAACGAGTTTGTTAGCGTGCTGATTGAGGCGGTGGTGATTGTGCTGGCGGTCAGCTTTATTGCGCTGGGTTTTCAGCGCCGCCCGGGTAATAACCCGGTCTGGAAGCGCTGGAGTATCGATATGCGCCCGGGTCTGGTGGTCGGCATCACCATTCCACTGGTGCTGTCGGTGACTTTTTTGGCCATGAACTATCTGGGCATTGGCCTGCACAAAATCTCGCTAGGCTCGCTCATCATTGCGCTCGGGCTGCTGGTGGACGATGCCATTATTGCGGTCGAGATGATGGTGCGCAAGATGGAAGAGGGCTATGACAAGGTACGCGCAGCGACCTTTGCCTACGAAATTACCGCGATGCCGATGCTGACCGGTACATTGATCACTGCCGCCGGCTTTTTGCCGATTGGTCTGGCCCGCTCCACCGTGGGTGAGTACACCTATGCGATTTTTGCTGTGACTGTGGTTGCGCTGGTGCTGAGCTGGTTGGTATCGGTTTATTTTGTGCCTTACCTGGGTACCTTGCTACTTAAGGACAAACCACCGGCGGCGGCCGGCGAGAGCCCGCATGAGCACTTTGATACGCCGTTTTACCGCCTCTTTCGCCGTGCCGTGAGCTGGTGTGTGCTGCACCGTTGGCTGACGATTGGAGCCACGTTGCTGACCTTTGCCCTGGGCATTGTCGGCATGGGTCAGGTGCAGCAGCAGTTTTTCCCGGACTCCAGTCGGCCTGAAATCATGGTCGATATCTGGTTCCCTGAAGGCACCTCGTTTGCCGCCAACCAGTTAACCGCCAAGCGCGTGGAAGCGCGCTTTCGGGAAGAAGCTGGAGTTGACACCGTCAGTACCTGGATCGGCTCGGGCGTACCACGTTTTTATTTGCCACTGGACCAGATTTTTCCGCAAAGCAATGTTTCGCAATTTATCATCGTTCCGCATGACTTGAAGGTGCGTGAGTCGCTGCGTAAGAAGTTGCCGGCCCTGCTGGCGCTGGAGTTCCCTGAGGTGCGGGGCCGCGTCAAGCTCTTGCCGAACGGGCCGCCAGTGCCGTATCCGGTGCAATTCCGGGTGGTCGGCCGCGACCCGCTGCTGCTGCGCGAGCGGGCTGACGAGGTCAAGGTAGCGTTACGCGCCAGCGCCAACACCCGGGGCGTTAACGACAACTGGAATGAGTCGGTCAAGGTGTTGCGGCTGGAGGTTGACCAGACCAAGGCCCGCGCCTTGGGGGTTAGCAGCCAGGCCATTGCCCAGGCTTCGCGCACCTTGCTGGTGGGGTCCACCGTGGGCCAGTTCCGCGATGGCGACAAGCTGATTGACATTGTGTTGCGCCAGCCACTCGATGAGCGCCAGGCCATTACCGCCATCGGCAATGCCTATTTGCCGACTGCGTCAGGCCGCACGATCCCGCTGACGCAGATCGCCAAACCGACCTTCACCTGGGAGCCAGGTGTGATGTGGCGCGAAAACCGCGATTACGCTATCACGGTGCAAAGTGATGTGGTGGAGGGGCTGCAAGGCGCCACCGTGACACAGGAGTTGCTGCCTGCCTTGCGGGCGATCGAGGCGCGCTGGCAGACGGGAGGGCAGACCGGTTACCGCATCGAGGTGGCGGGCGCAGTGGAAGAAAGTGCCAAGGGTTCGTCCTCGATTGCCGCCGGTATTCCGATCATGCTGTTTATTACTTTTACCTTGCTGATGATCCAGTTACATAGCTTTAGCCGGGCCATGCTGGTATTTTTGACCGGACCCATGGGCATTGCCGGGGTGGCGGGCGCCTTGCTGCTGCTGAACCGGCCGTTTGGCTTCGTGGCGCTGTTGGGGGTGATTGCGCTGATGGGCATGATCCAGCGCAACTCGGTCATTTTGATTGACCAGATCGAGCAGGACCGGGCCCGGGGGATGCCGGCTTGGGATGCGATTGTCGAATCTACGGTACGGCGCTCGCGCCCGATTGTGCTGACGGCCGCCGCCGCCGTGCTGGCCATGATTCCGCTATCGCGGTCGGTTTTCTGGGGCCCGATGGCGGTCGCCATCATGGGTGGCCTGATTGTCGCCACCGTGCTGACCCTGCTGGCTTTGCCTGCGATGTATGCGGCCTGGTTCCGCGTTAAAAGGGAAGATCCGATAGCAGGCTAAAATAGCTGGTTAACTAATTCCATGGGTGCCGTCACAGCGGACGCGCCCGGTATTTTTTAGCGCGGGTGGCGAAATTGGTAGACGCACCAGGTTTAGGTCCTGACGCTGGCAACAGTATGGGGGTTCGAGTCCCCCCCCGCGCACCAGGTTTGAGAATCAGCCGGGTAATTCACGGTCAAAAGAATTGCCCGGCTCTGTCTCAACTATCTTAAATATTTAGGAGAATTAATATGGCTGTTACCGTTGAAACCCTGGAAAAGCTAGAACGCAAAATCATACTGACCCTGCCTGTGACGGCGGTTCAGGCTGAAGTCGAGACGCGTCTGAAAAAAATCGCACGTACTACCAAAATGGACGGTTTCCGTCCCGGTAAGGTGCCGATGAACGTGGTGACGCAGCGTTATGGTTATTCGGTTCATTTTGAAGTCATGAACGAAAAAGTCGGCGAAGCGTTTTCGCAGGCTGCCAACGAAGCCAAACTGCGTGTGGCCGGTCAGCCCCGCATTACCGAGTCCGAGGTATCGGCTGAAGGCGAAATGGCATTTGACGCCGTGTTTGAAGTTTTTCCTGAAGTGGTGATTGCTGATCTGGCGACCGCTGAAGTTGAAAAGTTAAATGCTGAAGTGACTGACAGCGCCATCGACAAAACTCTCGATATTCTGCGCAAACAGCGTCGCACCTTTTCTCTGCGCGGTACCGACGAA
>JBLHZH010000262.1:0-4085 GCA_047629695.1 Rhodoferax sp. | reverse complement strand
CACCGAAGACTTCAGGCTTCAGGCCGAAAACTTGGTCAACCAGTACCCGGAGTTACTCGGCTTGACCTGGATTAATAAAAAGCAGCAAATCAAGTCCAGTTTCGGCATGGCGAGCCTCTCTGTTCATCAGCTTCGCATCGTCGGCAGCACGCTGGCAGCCGGCGCGACCAATAAAACTTATCAACTGACGCAAAAGCTTCAGCAGCCAGTTTATGCGCAAAGTCTGGCTTCCGACAACACACCGGCCGTGCTGCAGCTTCACATTCCCTTGAGCGACCGCAATGGCTTTACCGGTATATTGCTGGCCGAATATTCAATCGACGGCTTATTTCGGTATGGCGTGCCAGCCGAGGTGTCGGCCCGCTACCTCATGTCATTTCATGATTCGCAGGGCGGTTTGCTGGCCGGCACCAGCTTGGCTGCGCGCAAACCAATACCCAGTTTGCTGCCTTGGGCCACGCCGGCCAACATTTATGAAGTTGCCGTGTCGCCCGTGGGTAGTGACCTGATCTTGCGGGGCCAGTCTTACCGCACCTCACTAGGCGTGATCGGCAGTGGCTTGTTTTGGCTGGTGGCGGTGCTCAGCCTGATGACCGCCTGGATGTTGATTGCGAACTGGCGCCACACCCGCAGGCGCATGCAAGTACAGGACGCGCTGGTGACGGAAACCGGTTTTCGCCGGGCCATGGAAAACTCCATGCTGACGGGCATGCGGGCGCTCGACCTGCAAGGTCGCATTACCTATGTCAATGCCGCTTTTTGCCAGATGACGGGCTGGGGTGAAGCCGACCTGGTGGGGCGCACCGCCCCTTTTCCCTACTGGCCAGAGCACGACCATGACACGCTGACCACCCGACTCAAGGAGGAGCTTGCGGGCAAGACCCTGCCCGGCGGCATTCAGGTCCGGGTCAAGCGCCAGGACGGTGTCCTGTTTGATGCCCGACTGTATGTCTCGCCGCTGATTGATGCCCGTGGCGTGCAGACCGGCTGGATGACATCGATGACCGACATCACCGAACCCAACCGGATTCGCGAACAGCTATCGGCCTCGCACGAACGCTTTACAACGGTGCTCGAAGCCCTCGACGCCTCGATCTCGGTCGCCCCGCTGGGCAGCGATGAGTTGTTGTTTGCCAACAAGCTGTACCGGCTCTGGTTTGGTACTCGGGCCAATGGCCATCTGCAACTCGTCGCTCAGGCCGGCGTGCCCGAAACGGTGCCCAGCGATGAGGCACTCGACAACGTTGACGCTTTTGCCGGCCTGCCCACCGACGCCCTACACGAAACGGAGGCCGAAAGTGCCGAGATTCATCTTGAAGAACTGGGAAAATGGATTGAGGTTCGCACCCGTTACCTGAGCTGGGTCGATGGCCGTCTGGCCCAAATGGTGATTGCCACCGACATCACAGCACGTCGCCTGGCCGAAGAACAATCGGCCGCCCAAACCGAACGTGCCCAAAATGCCAGCCGCCTAATCACCATGGGTGAAATGGCCTCCAGCGTGGCGCATGAGTTAAACCAACCCCTTACCGCCATCAACAATTACTGCAATGGCATGGTATCGCGCATCAAGGCCAAACAGATCACCGAAGAAGACTTGCTGGGCGCTTTGGAAAAAACGGCGAAACAGGCGCACCGGGCCGGTCAGATCATTCAACGTATACGCGCATTTGTCAAACGCAGCGAACCCAACCGGACCCCCTCAGACATCGCCAGCATGGTGGGCGAAGCAGTTGAACTGGCCGAAATTGAGCTGCGCCGACGCAATGTGCGACTCACGCACTACGTCGTGCCGAAGATGCCGGCCCTGCTGGTCGATCCAATTTTGATCGAGCAAGTACTGGTCAACCTGCTAAAAAATGCGATTGAATCAATTGACTCAGCGCAGCGCCCGACGCCACAACGCAGCGTCAAGTTACGCGTGGCACCGCGCGTGGTCGACGACAAGCCAGTGGTCGAATTCACGGTAATCGACTCCGGCCAGGGCATTGCACCTGAAGTCATGGCGCGGCTGTATGAAGCCTTTCACTCAACCAAGGCCGACGGCATGGGCATCGGCCTAAGTCTGTGCCGCTCGATCGTGGAATCGCACCTGGGGCGAATGAAAGCGGAGAACATCTACAATGACAAAGAGATTACAGGATGCTGTTTCTCATTTTGGATCCCGGTCACAGAATCTTTACTGCTCGAGGCGCAATTCCTGCCAACACAACACAAGACACCCACTTAATCTATGAGTTTGATACCGAAAAAAGGCACGGTTTACGTGGTTGACGATGACGAAGCAGTTCGTGACTCGCTTCAATGGTTACTAGAAGGCAAAGACTACCGGGTTCGATGCTTCGACTCCGCCGAGTCGTTCCTAAGCCGCTACGATGCGCGCGAAGTGGCCTGCCTGATCGTTGACATTCGCATGGGCGGCATGACGGGACTGGAACTCCAGACCCGCCTGATCGAGGCCCACTCTCCGCTGCCAATTGTCTTCATCACCGGTCACGGTGACGTGCCGATGGCGGTAGACAGCATGAAAAAAGGTGCTATGGACTTCATCCAAAAGCCTTTCAATGAAGACCAATTGCTGTCCTTGGTAGAGCGCATGCTGGAGCAGGCCCGCGACGCCTTTGCCGAACAACAGAATGCGGCCAGCCGTGACGCGCTGATGGCCCGCCTGACCTTGCGCGAATCCCAAGTACTGGAACGCATTGTGGCCGGACGTCTGAATAAACAAATTGCCGACGACCTGAGCATCAGTATTAAAACGGTGGAGGCGCACAGGGCCAACATCATGGAAAAGCTCAACGCCAACACCGTCGCCGATCTTCTGAAAATTGCGCTGGGACAAGTGGCTGTCAAAACCTGACACGCCCACACCAGACCGCCAGACACGCCCGCACCAGATGAATCAGCGGGCTTTTTTTATCTGAAAATTTTATGACTATGACCACTCAGACCACCGGCCAGATCATCGATGGCACAGCCCTCGCCCGCCAACTGCGCGCCGACATCGCCACCCGCGTGCTGGCCCTCAAGGCCCGGGGCGTCACGCCCGGTCTGGCCGTTTTGCTAATCGGTGACGACCCGGCCAGTGCCGTCTATGTACGCAACAAGGTCAAGGCCTGCCATGACACCGGCGTGCACTCTGTGTTTGAAAAATTTGAGGCGACGCTGTCGCAGGACGACTTGCTAGCGCGCATCGCCGCCCTCAATGTCGACCCTATCATCCACGGCATTCTGGTGCAAATGCCGCTGCCCCCGCACATCAACCCCCACAAAGTAATTGAGGCCATCTCGACCGCCAAGGACGTTGACGGCTACGCTACCCTAAGCGCCGGTGAGCTGATGACCGGCCAGCCTGGTTTTCGGCCCTGCACCCCCTACGGCTGCATGAAACTGATCGAAAGCACCGGTATCGATTTGCGCGGCAAACACGCCGTCGTCATTGGCCGCAGTAACACCGTGGGCAAGCCGATGGCGCTGCTGCTGTTACAAGCCAATGCCACGGTCACCGTCTGCCACAGCGCGACAGCGGACATTGGTCACCACACTCGCCAGGCCGATGTGGTGGTGGCCGCTGTCGGCAAGCGCAACGTGCTGACCGCCGACATGGTGAAACCAGGCGCCATCGTGATTGATGTCGGCATGAACCGCACCTCTGAGGGCAAATTGTGCGGCGATGTCGATTTTGACGGCGTCCAGAGCGTTGCCAGCTTTATTACCCCGGTGCCAGGCGGGGTCGGGCCTATGACGATTACGATGTTATTGGTCAACACCCTTGAAGCCGCCGAGCGCGTCGCCAACTGAGACTTTATGAACAATCCTTTGCTTTCCTTTGACGACCTGCCTCTTTTTGACGAAATTAAGCCGGAGCATGTGGCCCCAGCCATTGACTTGTTGCTGCTCGATGCCAACGCCGCACTGGAGAGCGTGACTGCCCCTGACTTTCCCACCCACTGGACCGACATCGCCGCCGTGCTAGATGTCTCGACCGAAAAGCTGGGACGCGCCTGGGGCGCCGTGAGCCACCTGAACAGCGTGGCCGATACGCCCGAGCTACGTGCCGCCTACAACGACGTGCTGCCCCGCAT
>JBLHZH010000261.1:0-4118 GCA_047629695.1 Rhodoferax sp. | reverse complement strand
CCGCTGGCGCTGGACGGGCCGCTTTTTACCATCTTTGATACCCAATTTCCGATGTACCGGGCCTTCATGATGGCGGTGGCGCTGTTTATGCTGGTCACCATCTGGCTACTGCTGACGCGCACCCGCATTGGACTGGTGATTCAGGCGGCGCTCAAATACCCGGACATGGTTGAGGCCTTGGGACATAACGTGCCGCGTGTTTTTATGCTGGTGTTTGGCGGCGGTTGTGCGCTGGCGGGTCTGGCTGGTGTGATCGGCGGCAACGCCTTTGTCACTGAGCCAAGCATGGCATTCTCGGTCGGTGGCATTATTTTTGTGGTGGTAGTGGTCGGCGGCATGGGCTCGCTGGCCGGTGCCTTTCTGGCCTCGCTGCTAATCGGGGTGTTGCAGACCTTTGCCGTGGCAATTGATGTCTCGGTGTTGTCCACGCTGCAGGCGCTAGGACTGATGCTGAGCCCCGCCACTTTTGGCTACACCCTGCTCAAGCTCAAGGTGAGCCAGGTGGCGCCGATCCTGCCCTATCTGTTGCTGGTGCTGATGCTGATTTTCCGGCCCAGAGGCCTGCTCGGCACGCGGGAGGGCTGACCCATGTTGCAATCTATGCAGAAGCGCAAGTCGCTGAATGTTGGTCGCCTGGTTGTCTGGTCGCTCTTTGCTCTGGTGTTGCTATTGGTGCCGCTGTTTTTTACCAGTAGTCTGAGCCAGACCATTCTCAGTCAGATGGGCATTGCCATCATTGTCTGCCTGAGCTACAACATACTGCTGGGGCAGGGCGGCATGCTCAGTTTCGGCCATGCGGTCTATTCCGGCATGGGTTCGTTTCTGGCTATTCACACCTTAAATCTAGTCAGTGGCGGGTTGCCATTGCCGGTCAGTCTGGTGCCGATTGTCGGCGGTCTGGCCAGCGTGCTGGTCGCCATTATGCTGGGCTGGGTTACGACCAAGAAAGCCGCCACGCCGTTTGCCATGATCACTCTGGGCATTGGAGAGCTGGTATGGGCCATGTCGTTGATGTTTCCGGAGTTCTTTGGCGGTGAGGGCGGAGTCTCAGGTAACCGGGTGACGGGTGCCCGGCCTTTTGGCATCTCTTACGGGCCGCAGATCGAGCTGTATTACCTGATTGCGGTCTACACCTTTGTCTGTACCGGGCTGATGTTCGCCTTCACGCGCACGCCGCTGGGACGCATGCTCAATGCGGTGCGCGACAACCCTGAGCGGGTTGAGTTTGTCGGTTATGACACGCAGAAGGTGCGCTATATTGCCTTCATTATTGCGGCTTTTTTTGCCGGTATTTCGGGTGGTTTGGCGGCACTCAATTTTGAGATTGTGACCTCCGAAGTCGTCAGCGGTCAACGCTCGGGAGCCTACCTGCTGTTTACCTTTCTGGGCGGGGCGACCTTCTTTTTCGGGCCCATTCTGGGCGCTATCATGATGGTGCTGGCGTTCGTGCTGTTGTCCGAGTTCACCAAGGCCTGGCTGCTCTACCTGGGGCTCATCTTCATGTTCATGGTGATTTATGCTCCCGGCGGCGTGGCCTCGCTGATTATGATGAATGTGCGGGTGGCGATGGCCGGTTACCTACGAAAGTTGTGGCGGCAGTATCTGGCGCTTAGTCTGGCCAGTGTAGTCTTGCTGACCGGGGCGGGCGCACTTATCGAGATGCTCTACCACCTGCAACTCAATGCTGCACTCGGCTCCACGCTGAGCTTCTTTGGCTACACCCTGGACTCACATGGGCTGACCAGCTGGCTTGGTGCCGGGGCGGTAATGTTTGTCGGGCTGGTGCTGTTTGAGGTCTGTCGACGCCAGTTTAGCCGGCAGTGGGCCCATGTTCATGACTGCATTGAAGCTGATATAAAACGCAAGGAGTTGCCATGACCCAGACAGCGACTTACGCCCTGGAACTGAAAGATCTGCGCAAGAGCTTTGGTAAGACCGAGATTATTCGCGGCATCAGCCTGGCTGTACCGCAGGGCGAGCGCGTTGGCATCATCGGCCCCAACGGCGCTGGAAAATCGACTTTATTTAACCTGATTAGTGGACGCTTTGAGCCGACCAGTGGCGATGTTCTGCTGAACGGCCAAAGTCTTAAGGGTAAGAGGTCTTTCGAGATCAACCGCATGGGCTTGAGCCGTAGCTTTCAGATCACCAATATTTTCCCCAAACTCAGTGTCTTCGAAAATTTACGCTGCAGTGTGCTGTGGAGCCTAGGTTACAAATACACCTTCTTCAAGTTTCTGGCCGACCTCGATGATGCCAATGCGCGGACCGACGAACTAATGGCCATGGTGAAGCTGGACAAAAAGCGCGAAGTGCTGGCTATGAACCTGACCTATGCCGAACAGCGGGCGCTGGAGATTGGCATCACCATTGGCGGCGGTGCCCAGGTTATTTTGCTTGATGAGCCGACCGCCGGCATGAGCAAGTCCGAGACGCTGCGCTTTATTGCGTTGATCCGCGAGGTAACGGTCGGTAAAACGCTGCTGACGGTCGAGCACGACATGGGTGTGGTGTTTGGTCTGGCCGATAAAATTGCCGTGGTCGTGTATGGCGAGGTGCTGGCCTACGATGTGCCCGATGCGGTGCGCGGCAACCAGGAGGTGCAGGCGGCCTACCTGGGCTCGCCGGTGGCTGATGCCCAGGCAGGAGACCATTGACATGCTGAAAGTAAATAATTTACACGCGTTTTACGGTAAGAGCCATGTCTTGCACGGGGTGCAGTTTGAGGTCCAGGCGGGCGAAATTGTGGCTTTGTTGGGGCGCAACGGTTCGGGCCGGTCGACCACCGCCAAGGCTATCATGGGGTTGGTGGACTGCCAGGGTTCGCTGCATTGGAAGGGCGTTGAGTTGCTGGGCAAAAGAACCTTCGAGATCGCGCATCTAGGCATTGGCTATGTGCCGGAAAGTCGCGATATTTTTCCTGATTTAACGGTGGAACAGAATATGTATCTGGGGCAAAAAAGTGCCAGTAAAACCGGCCGCTGGGCGCTTGATGACATGTACGAGATGTTTCCTCGACTCAAGGAACGCCAGCACACACTGGCCGGCGTGATGTCGGGCGGCGAGCAACAGATGCTCACGCTGTGTCGCACGCTGATGGGGGACCCCGATTTGATCATCATCGACGAGCCCACCGAGGGCCTCGCGCCAATGGTGGTCGAACTGGTGGCGCAGTATCTGAAAGAGCTTAAAAATCGCGGCATTGCGGTGTTGCTGATCGAGCAAAAACTCACAATTGCGATGGCCATTTCAGATCGCTGTCTGGTGATGGGTCATGGCAGCATCGTATTCACGGGAAGCCCATCCGAGTTGCGCCAGGACAGCGAGATTCGCAAGGAGTGGCTGGAGGTTTGAGATCTCCGGCCTTGTCCCTCCCGCGACAAACATCGGAGCGACTTGCCGTCAAAAATAGCCTATCGCTTTTACAATTAAAAAATAGAACGATCGTTCTATTTTCACTCCAGAGGAAAACCAGCATGACCGCTCAATACCAAGTTCAGGGCGATATCGCCGTGATCACGCTTAATAATCCCCCTGTCAATGGCCTGGGCCTGGCGACACGGCTTGCCATTACCGACGGACTGGCCAAGGCCAACGCGGATCAGGCGGTGCAGGCCATCGTCCTGTGTGGCGCTGGCAGTGCTTTTTCGGGCGGTGCTGACATCAAGGAATTTGGCAGCCCCAAAGCGCTGCAGGAGCCTAACTTGCTGAGTGTGATTCTGGCGCTCGAGAACTCGGCCAAACCGGTGATTGCCGCCGTTCATAGCGTTTGTATGGGCGGTGGGCTGGAGCTGGCACTGGGCTGCCATTACCGCCTGGCGGCTCCCGGTTGCAGTGTGGCACTGCCTGAAGTCAAGTTGGGCCTGATTCCGGGCGCCGGTGGCACGCAACGCCTGCCTCGCGTGCTCGGGGTGGAGGCCGCTCTGAACATGATTGTCAGTGGCGAGCCGGTCAAAAGCGAAATGCTGGCCCAGTTGCCGGGGCAAAAGCTGTTTGACACAATAGCAACTTCGGCCGAGACGTTGACTGAAGAGGCGCTGGCGTTTGCCCGCTCTATGGCTACCGTGCGGCCGCTGCCGCTGGTGCGCAACCTGCCTTGCAAACACCCGTTGGGCGCT
>JBLHZH010000260.1:0-4126 GCA_047629695.1 Rhodoferax sp. | reverse complement strand
CGGGTAGTCGAGCCGGTACTACAACGCTATTACGATGGCATATAATAATGGGCTTCGCCTTGCCACACCTCAATTAGACGCTGAGGGTGGTTTTTTCTGCCCAATATCGGGCCATCCATAAGGAGCTTTAATGCGTCACTACGAAATCATTCTTATGATCCACCCGGATCAAAGCGAACAAGTTCCTGCCATGCTGGAACGCTACAAGGGCATGATCACAGCCGGCGGCGGCAAAGTGCATCGGGTTGAAGACTGGGGTCGTCGTCAATTGATTTATATGATCAACAAGCTGGCCAAGGCCCACTACCTGTGTGTGAACATCGAAGCTGATCAGGCTGTGATGGCTGAACTTGAACACGCCTTCAGGTTCAATGATGCCGTGTTGCGTCACTTGACCGTCTTGAAGAAAAAGGCCGACACCGGCCCTTCTTCGATGATGAAGACCGTTGAGCGTGAAGATGCTCGCAAAACACAACAAGCTGAATACCAAGCTTAAGTTGGTTGCTGCCTGTTAGGAATGTGAACTCTATTGTCAATCAAATTGTTCTGACGGCTAGTATTGCAGAGCTCAATGCGCTGCGCTATACGCCAGCCGGTCTACCGGCCCTTGATATTAGACTCGAACATGAGTCTGTTATTCAGGATTCAGGACAGATCAGGCAAGTTAAAGTTGTTTTAAAAGCAGTTGCCTTTGGCGTTATGGCTGAGCGTCTTGTTAAACAAGTCGTTGGTAGTCAGTGGAAATTTAATGGTTTCCTAGTGTCACCGCGCAACAGCAAGAACGTAGTACTTCACATTCAAGAATTTCAGCAAAATTAACGCATTCGTAAAAATTTAAGGAGTCCATCATGGCCGGACCAAAACGTTTCAATAACAAAGACAAGCGCCCGAAGCGCCCAGCCCAAAATCTGCTGTTCAAGCGCAAGCGATTTTGTCGTTTTACAGTGACTGGCGTTGAAGAAATTGACTACAAAGACATCGACACTTTGCGTGATTTCATCGCCGAAAACGGAAAAATCATTCCTGCCCGATTGACCGGTACACGAGCGATTTTCCAACGTCAACTCAATACAGCTATCAAGCGCGCGCGTTTCCTCGCGATGTTGCCTTACAGCGATCAGCACAAGATCTAAGGAACTCGACCATGCAAATTATTCTGCTCGACAAGGTGGTGAACCTTGGCAACCTCGGCGATATCGTCCGAGTTAAAGATGGTTATGCTCGTAACTTTCTGATCCCTTATGGCCGCGCCCGTCGCGCTACAGAGTCAGCCAAGCAACAATTTGAAGTTAAGCGCGCCGATCTCGAAAAAGCTGCTGCCCTCAAGTTAACTGAATCCCAGGCTCTGGGTGAGAAACTGGCCGGCACGACGATCAAACTGGCTCAAAAAGCTGGTGTTGATGGCCGTCTGTTTGGTTCCGTCACCAATGCTGACATTGCCGACGAGTTGACCAAAAATGGTTACAGAGTCAGTAAATCGCAAATCCGTATGCCTAACGGTCCTATCAAGGTGGTTAGTGACAGTACTGTCAGTGTCGCTTTGCACACTGATGTGCATGTTGACATTACAGTTTCGGTCTACGGCGAAACAGCATAAACTGCGGCTAATTGTCTGAAAAGCCGCTGGGGTGAGAACCCTGGCGGCTTTTGTGCTTGTGGCGCCACCAAAGTCGACCTAACATCAAAAGCCCAAAGGAATTAGTTATGTCCGTTGCACCGCCCCTGGTCGACAATGACTACGGTCAAGACCGTCAAGTCGCGCAATTGCGCATTCCCCCCCATTCCGTCGAGGCCGAGTCCAGTGTGTTGGGCGGTTTGCTGCTGGACAACGGGGCCTGGGATCGCGTGGGAGATTTGTTGGTTGACGGTGATTTTTACCGTTACGAGCACCGCTTGGTGTTCGCGGCTATCGGGACCCTGATCAATGCCTCCAAACCCGCGGATGTGATCACTGTTTTTGAGCAGCTTCAAAATCAGGGGAAAGCAGAGGAAATTGGTGGCCTAGCCTACCTGAACTCACTGGCACAGTATGTGCCCAGTGCCGGCAATATTCGGCGTTACGCCGAAATTGTCCGAGAACGATCAGTGTTGCGCAAACTGGTCAGTGCCAGTGACGAAATATCCACCAGTGCCTTCAATCCCAAAGGTCGTCCGGTCGCCGCCATTCTGGATGAGGCCGAGCAGAAAATCTTCAACATCGGTGAAGAGGGCGCACGCACCAAGCAGGGCTTTCAGGCGATGGATTCGCTGGTGGTTGCATTGCTCGACCGGGTCCAGGAAATGGCCGACAACCCGAATGATGTGACCGGAGTCCCAACCGGATTTTATGACCTAGACCGCATGACTGCCGGCTTTCAAGCCGGTGACCTGATTGTGCTGGCGGCTCGACCCTCCATGGGTAAAACCGCGCTGGCTATTAATATCGCGGAACATGTCGCCCTCAACGAGGGCTTGCCGGTGGCGGTATTTTCAATGGAAATGGGAGCAGCCCAGTTAGCTGTTCGTATCGTAGGCTCCATTGGACGGATTGATCAGGGGCATTTGCGTACCGGCAAACTGACCGACGAAGAATGGCCACGCTTGACCGAGGCAATCGAAAAATTACGCACGATTTCCCTGCACATTGATGAATCTGCCGGTTTGACCTCCAGTGAATTGCGTGCCAACGCCCGGCGCCTGTCGCGCCAGTGCGGCAAGCTGGGTTTGATCGTGGTGGATTACTTGCAACTTATGAGCGGCTCCAGCAGCGATGGCGAAAATCGCGCCACCGAGTTGGGTGAGATTTCACGCGGCTTGAAAATGCTGGCCCGTGAGCTGCAATGCCCAGTGATTGCGCTGTCGCAGTTGAACCGAAGTGTTGAGACGCGCCCAGATAAACGCCCCATGATGAGCGACCTGCGCGAATCCGGCGCCATTGAGCAGGATGCAGACATCATCATGTTCATCTACCGCGACGAGTACTACACCAAGGATGCCTGCAAAGAGCCAGGCGTGGCTGAAGTCATCATCGCCAAGCAACGAAATGGCCCAACCGGAGTGGTCAAACTTGCCTTCCTGAAAAATATTACCAAGTTTGAGTCCCTGGCCTCAGGCAGTGGCAACAGTGGTGGCGATTATTAAGCCCTGAATTTACAGGACCTCACTGGCAAAGTCTGCCAGCCTTGAACGCTCTCCGCGGGCCAACGTGATGTGTCCGCCATGCGGCCAACCTTTGAATTTATCAACGGCAAAGGTCAGGCCCGATGAGCCCTCAGTGAGGTAAGGTGTGTCGATCTGCGCCAGATTGCCCATACAGATGATCTTGGTACCCGGACCGGCCCGGGTAATCAGGGTTTTCATCTGCTTGGGTGTCAGGTTTTGCGCTTCATCAATGATGACGTACTTGTTTAAAAAGGTACGACCCCGCATGAAGTTCATGCTTTTGATTTTGATACGGCTACGAATCAGCTCACTGGTGGCGGCGCGTCCCCATTCGCCGGCACTGGTGTCGGTTTTTCCAAGCACTTCCAGGTTGTCATCCAGGGCACCCATCCAGGGGCCCATCTTCTCCTCTTCGGTGCCCGGTAAGAAGCCGATGTCTTCACCGACACTGACGGTAGCGCGCGTCACGATAATTTCGGTATAGCGCCGATCTTCCAGCACCTGGGTCAGGCCAGAGGCCAGCGCCATCAAGGTTTTTCCGGTACCAGCCGTGCCGGTCAGGGTCACAAAGTCGACCTCGGGATCGAGCAACAAATTCATGGCGAAATTTTGTTCGCGGTTGCGTGTGGTGATACCCCACACCGCATTTTTCAGGTGAGTGTAGTCCTTGAGCGTTTTGAAAACAGCGGTTTTGCCGCGAATTTCTGTAACGCGAGCGTACAGACTGGGCTCACCCGGTGATTCAAAATAGACAAACTGGTTAATTAGCAGACTGGGTACCAGTGGACCGCTGATGCGGTAAAAAGTGAAGCTGCCCTGCTGCCAGCTCTCAACCGTCTTGCCGTGGGTGCTCCAGAAGTTGGCGGGTAAGGCAATCGCCCCAGCATACAGCAGGTCACCATCTTCGAGGGTCTTGTCATTCTGGTAGTCGTCCGTGGCGAGTCCCAGAGCGCGCGATTTAACGCGCATATTAATGTCTTTTGAT
>JBLHZH010000259.1:0-4132 GCA_047629695.1 Rhodoferax sp. | reverse complement strand
TGCCTTCGCAGGGCTCGTCGAGCAGCAGCAGGCGGGGTGCGCCCATGAGGGTACGCGCCAGCGCCAGCATTTGCTGCTCGCCCCCGCTCATCTGAGCGGCGGGTCGACGCAACATGGTTTTGAGTACTGGGAACAGCGACAGCACCCGCTCTTCATGCTGCAGCACCTCACCGCGTGCCGCCACCCGCAGGTTTTCCTGCACGCTCAGCGCACCAAACAGGCGACGGTCTTCTGCCACATAACCCAGACCCTGGCGGGCGCGCTGGTGGGGCGCCTGACCGAACAAAGACTTGTTATCGTAGATGACCTGGCCCGTCATACGGAGGCTTAACCCCATGAGGGCTTGCAACAGGGTGGATTTGCCCGCGCCATTGAGGCCCTGTAACACCACCAGTTCACCAGGGACCAATTTCAAGGAAACATCAAATAGCGCCTGGGCCGCCCCGTACCAGACATTGAGCTGCTGCACCTGCAACACCGCTGGCTCAGAGAGCATCAGAGCGGCTGGCGGCGTGACACTGACCCTTGGCGCCTCAGCCCCGCTGGCATTGCTGCCGGCATGGCCAAGATAGCGGCGACGCACGGTCTCATTGAGGGCAATCTCACCCGGTGTGCCGTGGGCCGCCAGTTGACCATCAATCAGCACCAGCACCCGGTCGGCGACGCCAAAGACGGCATCCATATTGTGTTCGGTATAGAGTACGGCCAGGCCTGCCGTTGTCGCATCGGCCGCAGCACTTGAGGAAGACACTGGCTGCGCCAGCGACTTGACCAGCGCCATCAACCGGGCGCGTTCCGGGCCGGCCAGTCCGGCGGCGGGCTCATCCAGCAGCAACAAACGCGGCACCCGGTCTGAACCTGCAACGCCGGCTAGTGCCAGCGCCAGTTCCAGTCGTTTTTTAGCGCCGTAGGCGAGCCCGCCAACCTGAGAATGTGCAAGGTCCTGCAGACCAACCTGGGCCAGCAGGGCCTGGGCGCGGGCCACCTGCTGGCGGTCCAGCACATGGCGTGCTGTCAGACCCAAAGGTGCCTGCAGCAGCAACTGCACGTTTTGCAGCACGGTCAGCGCTTCAAAGGTCTGTGCCACCTGAAACGTGCGCGCTACACCGCGCGCCAGGCGTTGCGCTGGACTCAAATCGTCAATGCGTTCACCGGCCCACAATACTTCACCACCGGTCAGGCGGTGCTGGCCGGCAATACAGGCAAAACTGGTGGACTTGCCCGCGCCATTGGGGCCAATCAACGCGACACATTCGCCCACCTGCAGCTCAAAACTCAGGCCTTTAACGGCTTGTACCCCGCCAAAGTGCTTGACCAGTTGTCGCACTTGCAGGCTCATGCGCGCCGCCGTTGCAACAAGCCCAGCAACCCGGAGGGGGCAATGACCATGATGACCATCACCAGCAGCCCTAGGGCGCCACGCCAGTAGTCAAAGCCCCGGCCCAACGCCGAGCCAGCCCACAGCAGCACGGCGCTGCCCGCAGCCACGCCCCACAACTGATGTACACCGCCCAGCAACACCACCAGCAAGGCATCGACCGAGGTCGCCACACTCGCCACCGAAGGAAAAACTGCCCCCTGGTGGGCGGCAAACAAGCCTCCGGCCAGTCCCGCCAGCAACGCACTCTGAATAAAAATACGGTATTTGAGCCGGCCCACCGATAGACCACTGGCGCGCGCACGCAACGGCGCATCACGCACGGCCTGCAGCGCCATGCCCAGCCCGGACTGACTCAGGCGACCGAGCGCCCAGACCCCGAGTAAGGCCAGACTCAACAGCAAAAAGTAAAAAGCCATACGCCCCTCTGGTGGCACCAGGCGCAAGCCAATGAGACCGTTATCACCGCCGGTCAAACTGACCCACTGGGAGGCAATCGCCCACACCACTTGGGCCAGCGCCAGCGACAGCATGGCCAAGTAAACGCCGGCACTGCGCACCACCACAGCACCAAAAAGCAGCGCCACCGCCAACGCCAGCGCAGAGCCCAGCGCCAGCGCCCCAGGCAGAGACAGGCCCCAGTGGCTGTGCGCCAGCGCTGTGCCGTAAGCCCCTAGCGCAAAAAATGCGGCATGGCCAAAACTGACCAAGCCACCCAGCGCCATCATGGCTTGCAAGCTCAGGCCAAAAAGCATCAGGATCAGGGCATCCGTGGCCAGCGACTGCCAGTAGCCCCCCAGCAGCCAAATCGCACTCAAGGTCAGACCCAGTGCCAGAAAGGTCAGGCGCGAGGTCAGCCGACCGTCAGGACGCCGGATAAACGGCTCCGACACCGGCGCCGGCCCGGCCTCCACCGCCTGCCCCATCAGGCCCTGGGGCCGCACGGCCAGCACCACGGCCATCGTCAAAAATACCAGCACTAAGGTGGCCTGCGGAAAAAAACTAATGCCCAGGGCATGCACCAGCCCAATCAGCAATGCCGCAAAAAAGGCACCGGCAATACTGCCCAGGCCTCCGGTGACCACCACCACAAAGGTTTCCACAATCACATTCACGTCCATTTGCAGGGTGGCGGGCTCGCGCGGCAGTTGCAGCGCCCCCCCCAGTCCGGCCAGAAAACAACCCAGCACCACGGCCCCCAGCATCAATGGCTTGGGGTTGACGCCCAGCGCGTTCAGCATGGCCCGGTCTTGCGTGGCGGCGCGCAAGCGCTGACCAAATAAAGTGTGCTGCAACAGGCCGTGCAGGCCAAGCCAGACCAGAGGCCCGAGCGCAATGATGAGCAACTGATACTGCGGAAAATAGGCGCCCCACAACTCAACCGAACCAGTGAGACCGGGAAAACGCGGCGCAAACACCTCTTCAGGTCCAAAGCCCCAGCGCATGGCGTCATGCAGCGTCAGCGTCAGGCCAAAAGTCGCTACCAGCTGATACAGTTCAGGGGCGCCATAGAGGCGCCTCAGCAACAAAAACTCAGCAATCGCCCCGGTAACCGCCGCGACCACCGCGCCCAACAACATCGCCATCACATACAGCCAGACGCTGTCACCCCAAGCCGGAAACCAGTGTGTCACCCAATGGGCGCTGAACAGAGCCCCCAGCATGAAAAAACTGCCATGGGCAAAGTTGACGATGCGGGTGACACCAAAAATAAGCGTTAGGCCCGACGCCATCAGGAACAGGGTCGTGGCATAGCTCAGGCCATTCAGGCTCTGGATGGCTAAAAAATTCACTTAGGGACGTACAAAGCAACAAAGCACCTTCGTCTTTGCAAGCACAGCGCGGCAATCCATGAAGTCATGGACTGCCACGGCCTGCGGCCTCGCAGAGACGAGATGTAATACAACGGCAGCGTTCACTACAGCCAATGCGTAAACTTATCCACCGGGACACGGGAGGTCTGGAAAGTGTTCACCACATCGCTGGCGTCGGCATAACCCAGTGCCATGCCACAGACCAGCATTTCATCCGACCCAGCACCAATGTGGGGCAGAATAATGCTTGAAAAACTGTTCCAAGCAGCCTGCGGGCAGGTGTCCAGACCCCGGCCCCGCGCCGCTACCATAATATTTTGCAAAAACATGCCGTAGTCGAGCAGCGAACCGCGCCCGAGTACCCGATCAACCGTAAACATCAATCCCACCGGCGCATCAAAAAATTTGAAGTTACGCTGGTGTTGCGCATGCATCTTGTCTTTGTCACCCTTGCCAATGCCAAGCAAGCCATACAGGCCCCAGCCGTTCTCCCGTCGGCGATCAATATAAGGGCTGACCCATTTTTCAGGGTAATAGTCATATTCTTCGCGGTAATCGGCGGCCAGCGCCGGGTTGGCGCGAATGGCGTCATGGACAGTGCAGACCTTATCCACCAAGGAGGCCTGACTGGCACCTTGCAACACATAGACTTTCCAGGGATGGGTGTTGGTGCCCGACGGTGCACGACTCGCCACCTGCAGCAGACCGGCCAACAGCGCACGCGGTACCGGTTGTTGGGTAAAGGCACGCACGGACATGCGCGAAGCGATGGCCGCCTCCACCGAAGTAGGTGTCATGGCGGGATCGCTACCCACAGAATCAAAACAGGCGTCATCAGGTTTTAATGAATTCATATGCTTGATTTTGCCAGTCCAGAAAGCTCACCCTTTCATATAGGTTGGAGCCCCTGTTTTTAGAACTTTGACTTTAGGCTGTATTC
>JBLHZH010000258.1:0-4148 GCA_047629695.1 Rhodoferax sp. | reverse complement strand
AACAACATCCCACCAACGCTCTTCAACCAGTTCCTGTTCGAGCTGACGCAGGCCGCGTTGGCCGATGAAATGGGCGAGGTGCAATTTAAAAATCTTTTGGGCACCCGGGCGCTTGACTTTGCCCTGCCGCGACTCGCCGCCGATGCCAACGCCCCCTGGTGGGACAACCGCAACACCCCGGAGGTAGAGAGCCGTGCCGACATCCTCAAAATAGTCTGGCGCGCCACGATTGACCATTTGCAGACCACATGGGGCAAAGACCCGACCGGTTGGGGCTGGGGCCACGCCCACACGCTGACCCACGCCCACCCGCTGGCAGCCCAAAAACCGTTGGACAAGCTCTTTAACATCGGCCCTTTTGATGCCCCTGGTGGCCGTGAAACGCCCAACAACCTGTCCACTGCCATCGGGCCTGCACCCTGGAAAGTGAGCTATGGCCCGTCCACCCGTCGCCTGATCGACCTGGCTGACCCGACCACGGCACTGGGCATCAATCCGGTAGGCCAGAGCGGCGTGCTGTTTGACCGGCATTACAAGGACCAGGCCAAAACATTTATTGAAGGTGGTTATGTGCCGCAGCACCTGAGCGGAACCGATGTGGCAGCCCATACCCGTAGCACGCTGACGCTGGAACCGTCTTATTAGGGATCGAGAAACACCAGAAGTACCCTCGTCTCTGCGAGGTCGCAGACCACGGCAGTCCATGAACCTCTGGATTGCCGCGCTTTGCTCACAAAGAAGAGAAAAAAGAGGTACCTCTTGGAATGCGGTCTCGCTAGACCCGCGACGGCACCGCCTGCAGCAGTTCGCACAGGCTGTGCAGATTGGCCACCGTCAGGTGTGGCTGCTGCTGGTCATGGGGCCAGTCCTGGGCCTCGCGGTTCAGCCACACCGTCTGCATACCGGCGCCCAAGCCGCCCAACACATCAAGCGCTGTATCGTCACCAATGTGCAACACGCCCTCGGCACTGACACCGGCGGCACTGGCGGCGGCATGAAAAATACGCGGATCGGGCTTGCCGACGCCAAATTTATAGGCACTCAGGCTGGCGGTAAAAAATTCACCAATACCAACCCGATCGACATCGGCATTGCCATTGGACAAGGCCACCAGCGGGTAACGGGCGGCCAGAAAAGCCAGCGCCGGTCGGGCGTCATCATACAAATCAACCTGCATGCGGGCATCAAAGAAAACATCAAACGCCGGCTCGGCCAACGCCGGGTCTTCTTGCGCCCCGTGCAAGGCCTGGCGGATCGACTCGCGCCGCAGCGCGCTCAAGTCATTGATGATCTCTGGTTGCATACGCTCGACGTGGCGACGCAAAGCCAGACGCGCCGACGGATCTGCAAAAATGGCAGCAGCACCCGGCGCCTGTGCCCCGAGCCAAAGCGATAAAGCCTGCTCGGCGCGCGCAATGGTGGGCCAGATTGGCCATAAAGTATCGTCTAGGTCGAGCGTTATTGCCCTGATTTTTGAAATATCCAGCATAGGTGCGGGAGAATACCGTATGACCTCACTCAACCCCGGCCGATTCGCCAAAGAACCCCCATTCCTGCATGGCCAGGTGCCACGCACCGCTGTGCTGTATTGCAACCTGGGCACACCCGACACGCCGACCACGGCCGATGTACGCAGCTTTCTGCGTGAATTTTTAAGCGACCCGCGTGTCGTCGAGATTCCGCGACTGCTCTGGCTGCTGATTCTGCACGGCATCATCCTGCGCTTTCGCCCGGCCAAATCGGCCGCAAAATACGCCAGCATCTGGACCCCCGAGGGTTCGCCACTCAAAATCTGGACCGAAAAGCAGGCCAAAGCGCTACAAACCGCTTTAAGCCTGCGCGGCCACCACGTGCAGGTGCGCTACGCCATGCGCTACGGCAGCACCTCGATGGGCGCACAACTCGACGCCCTGAAAGCCGAGGGCACCACCCGCGTACTGATCTTGCCGGCCTACCCGCAATACTCTGCTACCACCACGGCCAGCCTGTTTGATGCGGTCTACGCCTGGGCCGGCAAGGTGCGCCACCTGCCCGAATTGCGCTTTATTAACCATTACCACGATGACCCTGGGTATATTTTGGCGTTGTCGGCCAATATCCAGCACTACTGGAGAATCAATGGCAAACCGGACCAAGTAGTCATGAGCTTTCATGGTGTACCAGAGCGTAGCCTGCACTTGGGTGACCCCTACCACTGCGAATGCTATAAAACAGCCCGCCTACTGGCCGAGAAACTGGGCCTGCGCAAGGAGCAATTCAAAGTGACATTTCAATCTCGCCTAGGCCGGGCTAAATGGCTGGAACCCTACACCGAACCCAGCCTGATTGCCATGGGCAAGGCCGGTGTCAAGCGGGTCGATGTGGTGTGTCCCGGCTTTACCAGCGACTGTCTGGAAACCCTCGAAGAAATCGCCATGGAAGGCCGCGAGGCTTTCCTGAAAGCCGGCGGCAAGACCTTTAACTACATCCCCTGCCTGAACGAGGACCCGATCTGGATCACCGCCATGTGTGAGCTAACGCAACGCCACCTGGCAGGCTGGCCGACCCAGACCGAGCCGGATCCACAAGCCCTGAGCGCCTCGCGCGCTGCAGCGCTAGCGCTGGGCGCCAAACATTGACTTTTGCAAACGGAAACCTGATGACTCCCGACACCCAAGCGACCCCACCAGCCGAACCGCCCCCCTCTTTTTTAAGCCGCATCAGTATCGCGATCGGCAGCTTTTTCTCGATTCTTTTCGACGCCCAGTTTGCCGCCCGGGTTGAGGGCTTGCGCCAGGCCCGAACGGCAACTGGCGCGCCGGTCCAGCCAGAGAAGCCGTCCGCACCAGTTGCTGTGGTCATCCCCCTGAGACAGGCTACGCCCGATGCTGCACTGCAGCTGCTCGCCCTGTTGCAGCGCGATGCGCGGCTGATTGACTTCACCCAGGAAAACCTAAGCAACTACTCGGATGCCGAAATTGGCGGTGCTGCTCGCCTGGTGCATGAAGGCTGCGCCAAGGTGTTGCGTGAACATTTCACTCTGGTACCCGTACGCGATGAGGCCGAAGGCAGCCGACTGCGTCTGGAAGAAGGCTTTGACGCCCGCGCTATTCGCCTGACCGGCAACGTGGTCGGTCAGGCGCCATTTCAGGGCAGCCTCAGCCACCGTGGCTGGCGCGCCAGCGAAACCCGACTGCCCAAACTCACCGAGCAACACGACGTCAGCATCCTAGCCCAGGCCGAGGTGGAACTGTGAGCACCACCCACAACGCGAACGAAGCCCGCTTTTCCATCGGCATCGACCTTGGCACCACTCACTGCGCACTGGCCTTTGTCGACATTGGCGCCAGCGACGGCGAAGCCACCTATCACGGCGTACTTGATATTCCCCAGCTGAGCAGCCCCGGCAGTGTCGAAGCGCTACCCCTGCTGCCATCGTTTTTGTACCTGCCACACGCAGAAGAACTGGCCGCCGGCGACCTCAGCCTGTCCTGGTCTGACAGCCAAGACTTTGCCGTGGGCGAGTTCGCCCGGGCACGCGGCGCCCTGACCCCGATTCGCCTGGTCTCCAGTGCCAAAAGCTGGCTCTGCCATGCCGGCGTGGACCGGCGCGCTGACATCCTGCCCAATGACGCGCCGGCTGAAGTCCCCCGCGTGTCGCCACTGGAAGCCTCCACCCGCTACCTTGCCCACCTACGCCAAGCCTGGGACCAGGCGCACCCGGAGGCCCCGTTTGCCGAGCAGGACATCACCGTCACCATTCCAGCCTCGTTTGACCCGGGCGCCCGGGAACTCACAGCCGAGGCGGCCCGTGCCGCCGGCTACGCCAACCTGACTCTGCTGGAAGAGCCGCAGGCTGCACTTTATAGCTGGATTCAAACCAGTGAAGGACGCTGGCGCAAGGACGTCAAGCCCGGCGACATCATTCTGGTGATTGATGTCGGCGGCGGCACCAGCGACTTTTCGCTAATCACCGTGGTGGAACGCGAAGGCCAACTGGAGCTACATCGCATTGCGGTGGGCGACCATATCTTGCTGGGCGGCGACAATATGGACTTGGCACTGGCCCATGGCGTGGCACGTAAGTTGTCGCTGGAGGGCAAATCACTTGATCCCTGGCAAATGCGGGCACTCACCTATGCCTGCCGCAGTGCCAAGGAAAACCTGCT
>JBLHZH010000257.1:0-4158 GCA_047629695.1 Rhodoferax sp. | reverse complement strand
CTTCACCTTAGGCACTTTTGTACTTGGAATCCATCGTAAAAAAAGGGTGAGATCTGCTGCATCCACGGTACACCAGAGTTTTTTGGTTGTGTCCCCGCGGGCGCCGAGCGCCTTGACCCCATCTTTCTCAGCGAACGGCGTAACTAAATTAATTCTCATGCGGTGAATTATCTGTTGCGGTTCACCGCCTTGCATTAAGAAAAAAAGTTGACGAGCCTTGACCCCGGCACTGGCTCCACAGTTAGGGCTGCTTGGTTCCCCATCTGACCCGGTTGGCCGCTTTACCATGCGGGAAGGCCCGTCACTTGATATTGTAGTTGCATTGCCCACCGGTTTGCAAAGCCCCTGTCGGATGAAAGCTGATATCCCCGCAGCCGGATTTACCCGGGAACGGGGTTGCTCCCTGCCTTTAGAATCATCCTCCATGTCTTATCTCGTGCTCGCCCGCAAGTACCGTCCCCGTAACTTTACTGAAATGGTGGGGCAGGACCACGTGGTGCAGGCGCTCACCAATGCGCTCACCACCCAGCGCCTGCACCATGCTTATCTGTTCACAGGTACCCGTGGCGTCGGTAAAACGACGGTGTCGCGTATTCTGGCCAAGTCGCTTAATTGTCAGGGAGCTGACGGTCAGGGTGGCATCACGGCCATGCCATGTGGTGTCTGTCAGGCTTGCACCGATATTGATTCGGGTCGGTTTGTTGATTACACTGAGCTTGACGCCGCTTCTAACCGGGGTGTGGACGAGGTTCAGGCCCTGCTTGAACAGGCGGTTTACAAGCCGGTGCAGGGCCGCTTCAAAGTCTTCATGATTGACGAAGTTCATATGCTCACCAATACGGCGTTTAACGCCATGTTGAAGACGCTGGAAGAACCGCCGGCTTATTTGAAGTTTGTTCTGGCCACCACCGATCCGCAAAAAGTACCGGTGACGGTGCTGTCGCGCTGTCTGCAGTTCAACTTGCGCCCGATGGCCCCTGAAACCATTCGTGAGCATCTGCAACAGGTGTTGCAGACGGAGCAGGTGCCGGCTGATGTGCAGTCATTGCGCCTCATCGCGCGCGCTGCACGCGGTTCCATGCGTGACGCCCTGAGCTTGACCGATCAGGCGATCGCCTTTGGTGCCGGCCAGCTGGACGAAGCTAAAGTCCGCCTGATGTTGGGTAGCGTTGATCGATCTTATGTGTTTCAGTTGCTCCAGGCGCTGGCCTTGAGCGATGGCAAGACCGTCGTCGAAACGTCGGAGACGCTGCGCCTGAATGGCCTCAGTGCCGCCTCCACACTGGAAGAAATGAGCACAGTGTTGCAGCGTATGGCGGTCTTGCAAGCTGTGCCTGATGTCGGCGCAGCGGCCGATGACACGGACCCTGAAGCCGCCGAGATGACGCGGTTGGCCGCTCTGATGCCGGCGGATGAGACCCAGTTGCTCTACAGCATTTGTTTGCATGGCCGCGGTGAGTTGGGGCTTGCGCCCGACGAGTATGCAGCGCTGACCATGGTGCTGCTGCGTTTGCTGGCCTTCAAGGCCCCGGTTGCGCAGCGGCCTTTGGCTGAAAAAAAAACTTTAACGCCGACAACGTTTCTGCATGAGATCGCCGCCGTAAGCGTTGTCGCGCCGCCTGTCCCATGTGTGCCGATGGCTCTGCCTGCGCCTGTTGCGCCTCTTGTACCTGCACCTTTGCCCGTTACGCTGCCTCGTGCATCAAAGGTTCAACCCTGGGACGATGAGCCAGCTCAGTGGTCGCCCCCGCTTGCAATAGTGCGACCGTTAGCGGTGCAAGCCCGGGCAGAAACGGCAGCTATCCCACAACTGCTTACGCCCGCACCAGCGCCGGCCTCGGAAGATGGCATGTTCTGGCATGCCACGGTGCAGCAACTGATTGCCAGCGAAGCCATTAGTGCGATGGTGCGCGAGTTGGCGCTGCAGTCGCAACTGGTGGCGCGCGAGCCCGGTCAATGGCTGTTGCGGGTGGAGCGTGAGTCCCTCAATCAGGTAGGCAGTCGTGACCGCCTGGTGACCGCCCTGCTTAATGCCGGTCACACTGTGCGTTTGGTCGTGGAAACGGGTCCGGTGGTTGACAGCCCGGCTCGGCGTAACAAGGCGCTGGACAATGCGCGTCAGCAAGCGGCAGAAAAAATCATTCTTGACGATTCCTTTGTTCAGCGCATGATGCGTGATTTTGGGGCGAAAATCGTTCCCGGCAGCATCAAGCCTGGCTGATCACCTGTGCCGGGTAGCGCTTTGACGCCCTCGTGCTTATCCCTTTATTTAATTTCAACCTAACCCAAGGAAAATCCATGTTCAACAAAGGACAACTCGCCGGCCTCATGAAGCAGGCGCAGACGATGCAGGACAACATGAAAAAAGCCCAGGACGAGCTGGGTAATGTGGAAGTCACCGGCGAGTCCGGCGCAGGTCTGGTCAAAGTCACTATGACGTGCAAGCACGATGTGCGGCGCATCACCATCGACCCCAGCTTGCTGGCTGAAGACAAGGACATGCTGGAAGACTTGGTGGCGGCGGCCTTTAATGCGGCCGTGCGTAAGGCCGAGGAGACCTCGTCTGACACCATGGGCAAACTTACCGCCGGTATGCCCGCTCTGCCCGGTGGCATGAAGTTCCCGTTCTAAGCTGGTGTGGCGGATAACCATTCACTTGATGCCCTGATCCAAGCGCTGCGCTGCTTGCCCGGCGTGGGGCTGAAGTCGGCTTCGCGCATGGCATTTCATCTGCTGCAGCATGATCGCCCTGGCGCCCTGACGTTATCGCGCGCCTTGCAAGGTGCTACCGACAACATCCGCCATTGCGATTGTTGTCATACCTTCACGCAGGCCGAGGTCTGTTCGGTTTGTCTGGATCCGCGCCGTGATACGTCCAAATTGTGTGTGGTGGAGACCCCTGCCGACCAGTCGGCGATTGAGCGCACCGGAGCCTACAAGGGCCTGTACTTTGTGTTGATGGGGAAGCTGAGTCCGCTGGATGGCATCGGCCCTAAGGATATTGGTCTGAAAAAATTGTTTGACCGGGCCTGTGATGGTATCGTTCAGGAAGTCATTCTCGCCACCAACTTCACGGCTGAAGGCGAGGCCACCGCGCATGTCATCAGCGAAGGCCTGAAGGCGCGAGGCTTGCGTCTGACTCGTTTGGCGCGCGGTGTGCCTGTGGGCAGCGAGTTGGAGTATGTTGACCTGGGCACCATCGCACATGCGCTGGTGGACCGGCGCTAACGCTAAGCATCAGCGGTTGACAGCCCGCTTGGCGCGCACGGACCGGGTCTGTGTTGGCAAGAACAACACGATCTGCTGGCCTGCCTTGAAAGCGGCTGAGGTACTCACTTTATTCCAGTCGGCGACGCTGGCGGGACTGACCCGGAAGCGCTGGGCCAGACTGGCAACCGAGTCTTTTTTGCCGGCCTTGAGTACGGTCCTTTTTAATAAAACTTCAGGCATCAGGGCTAATTGACCGTTGTCAGCCGTGTGCTCTGTGACCTCTTTGTCTGAATTTTTGGCACGCGTTACCAGCAGACTGGAGCCAGCCTTGATCAGCACACGGGGTGGAATTTTGTTGATGCTGCGCAATTCGCTCTCAGACATGCCAACCCGCCGGGCAGCATCGGCCGGGTTGAGGGTGGTTGGAGCGATCCAGACGGTCCAGCTTGCCAGGTGACCGCCCGTGTAAGCCTCCAGATTGTCCTGAAAGATTGTGGCGTTGTCCCAAGGCAACAATATTTGAGGCGTACCCGCTGCAAAGATGACAGGTCGGTTGGCTGCGGGGTTGAGCGCTTTGAAGTCTTCCAGCGGAATCTCGGCTAACTTGGCAGCTAGTGCCACATCAATATCGCGGGTGATGTCGACAGACTGAAAGTAGGGATGGTTTTCAATCAGGGGCAGTCGCGAGTTGAAGGCTTCCGGGTTGGTTACGATGTTTTTCATGGCCAGCAATTTGGGCACGTAAAAACGGGTTTCCGTCGGCATGTCGAGGTCGCTGTAAGCGGTACCTAGACCGGCACGCTGGTTTTTGGCAATGGCCCGACCAACACTGCCTTCGCCCCAGTTGTAAGCGGCCAGCGCCAGGTGCCAGTCGCCAAACATGGTGTGCAGTCTTTGCAGGTAGTCCAGCGCCGCCCGGGTGGAGGCCAGAACGTCACGCCGATCGTC
>JBLHZH010000256.1:0-4163 GCA_047629695.1 Rhodoferax sp. | reverse complement strand
CCTGGGCAGCACCGAGGGAGCTACCAGCGTGGGTTACTACCTACGGGCCCTCAAAATGGCAGGATCTATGGTACGCGAACGTCTCTCGCAAGAGCACTGGCGGGTCATTGTTCGCGCCGAAGAAGAACTCTTTGCCAGTTGCGATCAGCGCGACCGCAAAGGAGAATTATCAGTCATTGACGCCTTGCAGGTGCTGAAAAATACCAGTGACCACATGGCCGCCATTACGGGTGCACAGACTGACCGAATGACACGCGATGACGGCTGGCGCCTACTCAGCATCGGGCGCCATATCGAGCGCCTAAGTTTTCTGTCTTCGGCGCTGGCGCGGGGTTTTGAGAGCGGCTCGGTACAGACCGATGGCGGCTTTGAAGCCATGATTGCCTTGTTTGACGGCACCGTCACCTTTCATGCCCAGTATCAGCAAAGCCGCGACTTGGTCGCCCTGATTGATTTGCTGGTACTCGACCGTGACAACCCACGCTCTTTGGCCTGGGTCGCCCACACCATGCGCGGCCGGCTCTCGAAACTGGCCGGTAGTGAAAAAAATCAACTCTGCGCGCTGTCCCAGCGGGTCCCCGATCCGGCGACCTGGAGTCTTGAGCAGTTGTGCGAGGTGCTACCGGATCCCCCTGAATCCGGGGCACAGGACACCGGACTGGAGTGCTATAAAGCCTTGAATGAGCTGCTGCTGCAATGTAGCGCCGCGGCTTACAGCGTGTCGGATGAAATCAGCACAACCTACTTTACCCATTCCAGCCAAACCAAACAGAGCCTGGGCAACTCATGAAACTCCAAGTCACACACGAAACCCGCTACGACTATCTGCCGGCTGTTGAAACAGCCCAGCACATGGCCTATCTCCAACCGATCAGCAGCACCTACCAGCAACTGGTGAGTCATGCACTTGAGATTAGCCCGACCCCGACTCAAATCCGGCAAACGCCCGATGTCTTTGGCAATACCCGCTACTTTTTTGCCCTGCAGACGCCGCACACCGTGCTGTACGTGGTGGCGCACAGTGTCGTCACCACCACCACCTACCCCCTGCCTTTGAGTCGCATAGGCTGGGAGCAGGTCCGAGCGCTGTTTCTCTACCACTCAGGCAGTCGTTTTGACAGCGCCAATGAGTTTGTCTTTGCTTCGCCTTTTTGCCCTCTTCATACGGAGTTTGCCGCCTATGCCAGCCCCAGCTTCCCCGCGGGTGGTAGTCTACTGGCGGGCGCTCAGGACCTGATGCGGCGCATTCACACCGACTTCACTTACGAAAGCCAAAGCACCCAGATTAATACTCCGGTACTGGAGGCACTGGCCCAGCGCAAGGGAGTATGCCAGGACTTCGCCCACATTATGATTGCCTGTTTGCGCACCCTAGGGCTGGCAGCTCGCTATGTCAGCGGCTATTTGCTGACGCAACCGGCACCGGGAACCGTCAAGCTCAAAGGCAGCGATGCCTCTCACGCCTGGGTGTCGGTTTACGTTCCAGACCTGCCGGCGGGTGAGCGCTGGTGTGACCTAGATCCAACCAACAACCGGGCCGGCTGGCCAGCACCGGGTGAAGACTATGTCACACTGGCCACCGGCCGAGACTTTGCCGATGTGTCACCGATTCGCGGCGTTATTCACGGCGGCGCCAGCCATCTCTTAACCGTCGGGGTGACGGTCGAACGGGTGCCGGATAAGGCGCCAGAGAACCCAGCCAAGACCAGCATGATCGGCACTAAAACGCAATCTCAATTTCAATTTCAATCGCAATCTTAAACTTATCGTTTCTGCGGGCGTAGCGCGGCAGTCCAGCCCCTGGATTGCTAAGGCCGAACAGAAACACAATATGGTACTTTGCTACCTCCAGCCCCTAAATCCCCAACCCCTGTTTTAAAAAAAGGAAACCTTATGAGCATTTACGACAAACTAAGCGAACTGAACATCACCCTGCCCCCGGTCTCCATACCTGCGGCCGCTTACCTGCCCTTTGTCCAAACCGGCAATTTAATTTTTTTGAGTGGTCACATTGCGAAAAAAGACGGCGAGCCCTGGGTCGGTCAATTCGGTAAAAACATGGCGACTGAAGAAGGCAAGGCCGCCGCCCGGGCCATTGCCATCGATCTGATCGGTACCTTGCACGCTGCCGTAGGCGACCTCAACCGCATCAAACGCATTGTCAAACTGATGTCACTGGTCAATTCGACCGGCGACTTCACAGAGCAGCATCTTGTCACCAACGGCGCCAGCGAACTCTTTGGCCAAGTCTTTGGCGACAAAGGCGCACACGCACGCAGCGCTTTTGGCGTGGCCCAAATCCCGATGGGCGCCTGCGTTGAAATTGAACTGATTGCCGAACTGGCCTAAAAACTCTCCCAATCGGCATCCGCTGCTGGACGCCCGGCGCCAGCTGATTTGACAGGAGCCAGAGGTACCGGTCCCGACACCGCCAACGGCTTCCTGGCTGGCGTGATTGGGAACTTTGCAGTTAAAGCTGGTGCCGTCTTGGGGGGGGTCATCGTTGCCTGGGGCAATTTGTAGCTCAGCGTATCGGCAGCGCTGGGTACCCTAGCACGCTGCGACTGCACGTTAACCGCCAGTCCGTTGCTGCCACTGGTTTTAAAAACTGCCACCGCATGTGCCAACTGGTCGGCCTGCTCTCGCAGGCTCTCAGCGGCAGCTGCGCTTTGCTCCACTAACGCAGCATTTTGCTGTGTCATCTGATCCAGATTGCCAATGGCTTGGTTGACCTGGGCTATGCCCAAGCTTTGCTCGGCCGAAGCCGCTGTGATCTCACCGATGACATCAGCCACCTTGCGCACCGACTGCACAATGTCACTCATGGTGACTCCAGCATCCGAAACTAATTGGGTGCCGGAAGCAACTTTATCGACCGAGGTGACAATTAGTTGTTTGATTTCCTTGGCGGCCTCGGCACTGCGCTGTGCCAGGCTGCGCACTTCACTGGCAACCACGGCAAAGCCACGGCCCTGTTCACCGGCCCGTGCGGCCTCAACAGCCGCATTGAGCGCCAGAATATTGGTCTGAAAGGCAATGCCGTCAATCACGCCAATAATGTCGGAAATTTTTCGGCTGCTGACGTTGATCTCCTCCATGGTGGAAACCACTTGTTTCACCACGGTACCGCCCTTTTCCGCCACGGCGGAGGCGTTGGCAGCCAGTGTGCTGGCTTGGCGTGCGTTGTCGGCACTTTGCTGCACAGTGTGGGTCAGCTGCGCCATGCTAGAGGCGGTACTTTGCAGATTGCTCGAGGTCTGTTCAGTGCGCTGCGCTAGGTCATTGTTGCCGGTGGCAATCTCGCTGCTGGCCGTGGCAATGCTGTCAGTACTTTGGCGCACCTGCTGCACCATCTGCCCCAAGGACTGGCTCATGCCCGCAAGCGACTTCATCAGGTCGCCAAACTCATCCTGGCGCGAGGTGTCAATCTGCACACTGAGGTCGCCTTGGGCAATACGCGCGGCCAATGCATTGGCGGCGACCAGAGGATGGCGAATGCTGCGAATTAACCAGCCAGCCGCCGCCAAAACAGCCGCAAAAAGAACGATGAAAAACCCCCCCAACAGACTCGCCATATTGGTTCTGCCCTGCGCAGCCTGCGTCAGGAAGGCGGCCATCGCATTTTCCTGGAGGGTCACCAGTTCATTCAGTTCAGCAATATAAGCGGTGACGGCCGGGGTGTACTGCTCATTACCCACCCGCAACGCCTCTTCGCTGTTGCCATCGGCTTTCAACTTCAGGGCCGAAACCCGGAACTCAGCCATGCGAGTGCGGGAACCGGCAATTTTTTGAATCTGGGCTGACTCCTGCGGATTCAGCACCATTGCCTCAGTGTCTTGTTGAAGCGTCGAAATTTTGGCAGATGTGTCGCTGATTGCGCTGGACAGCAATTCCATGACTTTAGGATCCCAGGAAGTGATCATGGACATGGTGCGCAATGAATTGGTTTCCGTTAGCCCAGCCCAGGTGCTAACAGCTTTGACGCGGGCACTTAAACCACTCAACCGGGCCTCTGACTCGGTTTGCAAATTCAGCAGTTTGAAGGCGGAAAAACCGATCAGCGAGGCCAGTGAAATAATGATCAAACCCACCGTCAGCCACAATTTGGTGGCAATGCGAAAGTTATTCATATTTGTAGTTTTTTCTCAAAAATTCTAAATTAA
>JBLHZH010000255.1:0-4197 GCA_047629695.1 Rhodoferax sp. | reverse complement strand
CCCACTTGGCCAGTGCTACCCATGAAACACGTCAAGCCATAGCCGAGTTGGTAGTGGACAACCTTGATGCTTTTTATGCTCCTGGCCAACTCAAGGCTGGTGTAGCGTGAGTTATCGCAAAGCAGGGCAGTCCATGACTTCCTGCTCGGTTACGATTAGATAACTGATGCTACGCCGCCACCTCTGATGGGCTCCACCAATGAAAACAGTAAAAAGTGCGAAAACCAAAACTGCATTTTTCAGAGTAAATGCCCGTGCATGGCTGCCTCAAGGAATACCCAAAAGCAGTCCTGGGGGTGCGCCAAGTCTTTACAAACAAAGACGAAAGCACCGGCACCTTGCATCTGGCTTGCAGTAA
This sequence comes from Rhodoferax sp., assembly GCA_047629695.1. Lineage (GTDB taxonomy): Bacteria > Pseudomonadota > Gammaproteobacteria > Burkholderiales > Burkholderiaceae_C > Rhodoferax. Next base: position 3,839 of record JBLHZH010000255.1, on the reverse strand, counting down.
CTTGGCTTGCGACTATGACGGCATCACCACGACCCACAAAAAACAGTGGCAAGTGGGGGTGTTAAACAAATTCTTGAAGTCCAATGCGAATCTGGCCAAGTCCCCGACGCGTACCCTGCGAACCCAAAGCAACCACGTCTACATGGCCATTGATGCCACCTTTAAGCTTGCATGCCTGAGTCTTACCCACAAGCTCAATCCCTTTGCAGTTTGTCGCAAGCGACTCATCAACGCATCGTGCGCCGCCTATGCCCCGCTTCAGCGGTTCCAGGCGTCTGCGTAACATCAGATAAGTAATCGGGATGACGTAATCACCGTCCTCTTCTGATAGGCTACCTCATGACAAAAAACCGCTTAACCCCCTTGCATGGCGACCCGGCACAAGCACCGGTAACGGCGGCACGTCAGCTTGCAGGGCCGGCGCTGGTGGCGGCCCTGCGCGAAAGCCGCCAGCGCACGCTCTCTCTGGTACAGGACCTGAACCCTGCGCAGTGGTCTCCGGCCCGGCAAATTGGCATCAACCCAGTGGCCTGGGAGTTAGCGCACGTTGCCTGGTTTGCCGAATTTTGGACCTTGCGTGGACCGCACCAGTGCGACGCCCAAGGGCAGACGCGAGCGCTGCACCCGCCCCGCTTTACCGGACCGGATGCTCTCTTTGATTCGGCTCAGCTGGCCCATGACCAGCGCTGGGTGAAGTCCACCCCCTCCCGTGCAGCAGTGCAGGACATGCTATCGGCTCAGCTCGAAGCCAGCCTCGCAGTCCTGACGCAAGATGGCACAGCGCCTGATCTGGTATCCGACAAGCTGGCCCAGGATTCACTTTATTTTCACCGGCTCGCCCTGTTCCATGAAGATATGCATGGCGAGGCTTTTTGCTGGATGCGTGCCACGCTGGGCTACCCGGTACCCGCCGGGATGGACCTGCCCCAAGTGTCACCCAGTCGCCCGCTGGCTTTGGCGGGCACGTACATTTTTATAGGCGCCAAAGTCGGCACGTCAGACTTTGTCTTTGACAACGAAGCCCCAGCCGCGGCAGTGCAGTTGCACCCCTATGAGATTGACAGCGCCCCGGTCTCGGCCGGGCAATTTTCTCGTTTTGTGGCGGCGGGGGGATATGACCAGCCCGACTTTTGGCCGGACGAGGCCGGACGCTGGCGCACAGGCTCAAGCCGATCCCATCCCCAGCACTGGCGACGCAGTCCCCAGGGTGACTGGCAAATACGCTGGTTTGACCAGTGGCGGGCCCTGGACGACAACGCCCCCGCCATACAACTCAACGCTTACGAGGCCGAGGCCTATTGTCGCTGGGCAGGGCGCCGCCTGCCCCGTGCCGCTGAATGGGAGCATGCGGCCAAAACGCAGCTCGAATTTGATTGGGGCAACAGCGTGTGGGAGTGGACCTCGGACGCTTTTGGGCCCTACCCCGGTTTTGTACCCGGTCCCTACCGCGAGTACTCGCAGCCCTGGTTTGGCAACCACCGTGAATTGCGAGGTGGCGCCTTTGCCACGCAGGCGCGACTGCAGCAGCCGCACTACCGCAACTTCTTTCAGCCGCAGCGTACCGATCTATTCACGGGTTTTCGCAGCGTAGCGCTTTGACACGTTGGAGAGTAGGGAACTCCAACAATATCCTGTCGTCTCTGCGCGGCTGCAGGCCGTGGCAGCCCATGACTGCCTGGCTTGCCAGGTCGCGCCTTTGTATCAATCTATAGTTTTTTAGTCTGCACCAGCTCACAAAGACAAATAGGGAGACATAGGCTGCCGCACTTCGCTGGCAGGAGCGAAGATACTGTGGTTATTGCCCGCCATTTAGTCCCGAAAAGGATCAACGCGACAGCGCGTTGCGTACCGCATAACTCAGTGCATCCACCAACGCCACCAGCACCAGCATGGCCAGCAATACCGTGCTGGTTTCGCGCATCTGAAACAGGCCCATGTGAAAGGCTAGCATCTGCCCCAGACCGCCCGCTCCGACCACCCCCAGCACGGCAGCGGCGCGGATATTATTTTCCCAGCGGTACAGGGTGTAGCTGATGAGTTGCGGCAGCACCTGTGGCAAGATCGCATAGAGAAACACCCGGCCCTCACCGACCCCACGCGTACGCAGTGCGACAGCGGGTCCGGGCGTAGCGTTCTCAATGGTTTCAGCAAACAGGCGGCCCAGCACACCAGCGGTGTGCAGCCCCAGCGCCAATGTCCCGGCAAACGGCCCCAGACCGACCACAATCAACAACAGGGCCGCCCACACCAGTTCGGGCGTGCTGCGCAGGGCATTCAACAGCAGGCGGATAGGGCCGCGCCAGCGCGCAGGGTCTTGCGCGTGGGTGCGTGCCGCCGGCAAGGCCAGCGCCAGACCCAGCAGCACCGCCAGCAACGTCCCCAGAGCCGACATCGCCAGCGTCTCCAACGAAGCCATCAGCACCTTGCTGGCAAAGGTACGACTGAATTCAGGGTGCAGCAATTCCCCCAGAAACCGCCCCATTCTTTGGGTTGCATCCCAGGACCAAAATTGTGCCCATTTCAGATTGAGGGTCGCAAAGCTTGCCACTACCAGTAACAAAACCCCGAGCATCAGCCAGCAGGCCTTACAGCGGGCACCAAACAACTTGGGCGGCAATTGATGGCTGACTTGGGAGGCTTTGTTATTCATGGACTGGCTTCTTCCCTGAGGCAACGACAATCACCCATCGTCGTCTTTGCGAGCGCAACACGGCAATCCAACAAGTCATGAGCTGCCGCGGCCTGCGGCCTCGCGGAGAGAATAAAAAAATTACCGGATTCCTCTTCATTTCTGGCTACCTCAGGCCAGACTCTTGCGCAGGGCCGCACTCATGCGGTCAGCCAGCCAGACCAGCAGCATGAAGACCATCAAAATGCTGGCTACTTCGGACCCATTGAACATCTTCATGGACGAGTCCATCAGTTGCCCCAGACCACCAGCACCGACAAAGCCCAGCACTGCGCTGGAGCGGATGGCACACTCCCAACGGTACACCGTGTAGCTGGTCAGCTCGCCTGCGCTTTGCGGCAGCAATGCATAGAAAAACGTCTGCAGTCGGCCCGCGCCATTGCGCATCAAACTGCTGCTGGCGTGGGCATCGCTGCTCTCCAGAATATCGGCATACACCTTGCCCAACATGCCGCCATAAGTCAAAGCAATAGCCAGCACACCCGAAGTCGGCCCCAAGCCCACCACCCGTACAAACACCAGCGCCCACACCAGCTCGGGCACGCTGCGTAACAACATCAGCAACCAGCGTACCAGTTGGCGCAGTACGGCGGGCAAAAAAGCCATGCGCCCGGTCAATGACGAGAGCGATAACACCCGCACCGACAGCAGGGACAGCGGCACCGCCAGCAGTAGCGCCAGTGTCAAACCGGCCGTGGCCATCGCCACCGTGCGCCAAGTCTCACGCGCCAGCAACCACAAAAATTCAGCATCGGTGCGGGGGGGAAAGAAGGCACCAATAAAACTGATCGCCGGCTTCAAGGCACCGGGCTCCAGTAGCACCCAGGGACGGAACTCGGTCAGCACCAAGGTCGGCCAAAGGACCACCAGAGCGGCCAGCAGCCAGAACACGCGACCGGCCCAAGCCGGATCGCGCAGCGCTGGGCTGCGGACGCTGGCGGGCGGCGTGGGTACAGCAGAGGTCATGACGCTTGGCGGCTCAACGGCAATTCATGACCACCAGGCTCGGCGCTACCGGAAAATAATCTTCCGACGAGCGCGCCGGACCGGTCAACTCGTGCAGGTTCTGTGCATAAAGATCCTGCAAATGCTGCGGTGTGACGGCGGATGCCGGCAAATCAAAAATTAATTCACCCTCACGCAAGGCCAG
>JBLHZH010000254.1:0-4202 GCA_047629695.1 Rhodoferax sp. | reverse complement strand
TTGCCCAGGAACCCGTTCTCGATCAGGATGCGACGGTTTTTGTCGCCGCCAGCGCGGGCATTGCCGGCGTGATTGCCCTGATTGACCAATATTGCGAAGGCGTGGGCGACCTGGACGCCTTGCAAAGCGCGATTGAAGCGCAAGACGGCTGGAACTGGGAGCAGCGCGTGACAGAGACACTGCACCGCCTGCATCTCGATGAAAATGCGGTCATTAGCACGCTCTCCGGCGGCACTAAGAAGCGTGTGGCATTGGCGCAAGCCTTGGTAGCCCAGCCCGATGTTTTGTTACTGGACGAGCCCACCAACCACCTAGACCTGGATTCCATTGAGTGGTTGGAAGACCTGCTGATAGCCTTCAAAGGCAGCGTCGTCACGATCACCCACGACCGCTCTTTTCTGGACCGTGTCGCCACCCGAATTGTGGAACTGGACCGGGGCAAGTTTCGCTCCTATGACGGTAATTTCGCCCAGTACCTGGTACTTAAAGAAGACCAAATGGCGCAAGAGGCCGTCATCAATGCCAAGGCCGACAAGTTACTGGCCCAAGAAGAGATCTGGATCAGAAAAGGCGTCGAGGCACGACGTACGCGCAGTCAAAGCCGAATCGTTAGACTGGAAAATCTGCGCGTCAGTCGCCGCGCGCACCGCGAAGCGGTTGGCAGCGTGCGCATGGACGTTGCAGCAGGCGCATTGGGCGGCAAACTGGTGGCCGAGCTGACCGACGCCAGCCTCTCTTTTGGCAACAAGGTCATCATCAAGGGCTTCACCGGTACCATCATGCGTGGCGACAAAATTGGTTTGATCGGACCCAACGGAGCCGGAAAAACCACGCTTCTCAAACTTATTTTGGGTGAGTTGCGGCCCGATAGTGGCAAAATTCGCCAGGGTGCGAACCTGCAGGTAGCTTATTTCGATCAAATGCGCAACGCGCTGGACTTGGAGGCCACGCTGGTGGACTTCATCAGCCCGGGTAGCGAATGGATTGAAATCGGAAACCAGCGCAAGCACGTCAAAAGCTATTTGGGCGACTTTTTATTTTCTGCTGCCCGGGCTAACTCCCCCGTAAGGTCGTTGTCGGGCGGTGAACGAAACCGATTATTGCTCGCGCGTCTGTTTGCCCGCCCCGCCAATGTCTTGGTACTGGACGAACCCACCAATGACCTTGACATCGAAACGCTTGAGCTACTGGAAGACTTGCTTCAGAGCTATGAAGGCACCGTGTTTCTGGTCAGCCACGACCGCACCTTTCTTGACAACGTGGTCACCAGTACTATTGCGTATGAAGGCAATGGCTTATGGCGTGAATACGAGGGCGGCGTTCAGGACTGGTTAATTCAATCCAAACGCAGCAAGGAAATTCAACTCGCCAGCAGCAGCGCCATCGCTGCCAACACACAACAGGCGGGCGCGAAAGGTCACAAATTCAATAAATCTACTGACCTGAAGAAAGCTCTGACACCCCAAAAGCTCAGCAACAAAGCGCAGCGAGAACTTGATAGCTTGCAGACGACCATAGGTGTACTGGAAAAAGAACAGGCCGCACTGCGGGCCCAACTCACGGACGCCGGGCTTTATGAGAAAGACCCTGAACGCGCCACCGCGCTTTATGCACGTGACGCGGCGATTGATGAAGAAATGTTGACCGCTTTGGCCCGCTGGGAAGAGTTATCAGGCGGTTGATTCAGACGCGATAGCGATCGGTGCTGCTGCTCAACTTGGCCAGCAGCGCCGGCGCTATCGCGGTCAGCGGCAAGACTTCGTCCGCCGCACCCTCTAGGATCGCTTCGCGTGGCATGCCAAAGACAATGCAGGTGGCTTCGTCTTGGACAAAGTTATAGCTGCCAGCGTCCTTCATTTCGCGCATCGCCTTGGCGCCATCGTTGCCCATACCCGTCAGCATGACGCCATAAGCGTTGCGCCCAACCACACTGGCCACGGACTTGAAAAGCACCTCAACCGAGGGCTTATGCCGGTTAACCAACTCCCCCTCTTCAACCAAGGCCAGATAATTGGCCCCGCTACGCCCCACCCTGAACTGCTTGCCGCCTTGTGCAATATAGGCATGACCTGGCAGAATACGCTCACCATGCACCGCCTCCTGAACAATGATTTGACACAGGCTGTTAAGTCGGGCGGCGAAGCTGGTAGTGAAACCGGGCGGCATATGCTGGGTAATCACAATGGCAGGAGAGTCAGCGGGCAGGCGTATTAATATTTCTTTGATGGCTTCTGTGCCGCCCGTAGAGGCGCCAATGCAAATCAGCTTTTCAGTTGAGATGCGCCCCAAAGCCGCAAACGGTACAGGTATCGCAACGCCTACAGCTTTACTGGTAATTACAGGGGCAGTGATGGCACGTTTGACGTGGGCAGCCGCTGCAATGCGCACTTTTTCAATAATCTGGGCTGACAATTCACTCAAACCATCGGCCACTCCGATGCGGGGCTTAGCGACAAAATCAACGGCGCCCAGCTCCAACGCCTTCATCGTAACTTCAGCTCCGCGCTCGGTCAACGTAGAAATCATGAGAACAGGCATCGGGCGCAAGCGCATCAGACGACCCAAGAAATCGAGACCATCCATGCGTGGCATTTCTATATCCAAGGTCAGCACATCCGGATTCATTTCGCGAATCATCTCGCGCGCAATCAATGGATCGTTCGCCGTTCCAATGCACTCCATATCAGGTTGGCGATTGATAATTTCCGCCAACAGGCTTCGAACTAAAGCCGAGTCATCCACCACTAAAACCCGAATTTTCTTCACTGCAAAAACCTTCAAAACAAATCTACCGAGCCACCATACGTTGACTTGACAACGGCTGCCGCATTGCCCTTGCGCTCTTCCACTGCCAGCGTTTCAGGATGCGAGTGGGCCAGTCGTTTGACTAACGCTTTTCCCGTCACCGGAAAAAAACAAACCTTACGCGGATGAATATCCAACACATCTTGCGACACCACCGGAATACGCTCGGTGGCCAAGTAGTCGATCACAAACCGGGTGTTGCGCTCACCCACATTCATGGTGGTAAAGCCCGCCATCACCTGCGCGCCCCCAAAAATTTTGGCTTGCATGGTCTCCCTGCGTGCGCCCTTTTTCAGCATCTCGTTAATCAGCAACTCCATGGCATAAGAGCCATAACGGCCAAAGCCGTCAGCGCTGTCGCCATCCGGCAACATAAAGTGATTCATGCCTCCGGTACGCACTCGGCCATCCCAAAGACAAGCCGCGATACAAGACCCTAACACCGTCATGATGACCAAATCTTCTGGGGAGACAAAATACTCACCTGGCAACACCTTGACCGCATCATATTGAAAATGATGGTCGTGGTAAAAAAAAGAGGCTTCGCCTGGTTGCCTCGCTTGCGCCTTGAGCCGATCAAGGCGGGTCACAGGGCCTCCTGCCAAATGCGCAGCCAGTGCACCCCGGCCAGATAGAGACAGACTCATAAGTGCCTTGCAATCAATTGAAGTACCCCAGTACCGTCGTCTTTGAGAGCGTAGCGTGACCATCCAAAGAGCATAGACTGGCGCAGTCTGTGGCCTCGCAGAGACGAACAGTTCAGGACCGCGCTATCTTTAACTTCTTGCTCATTAACAGCGCTCATAGACAGTCTTGCCCCGTAAAACAAATAAATCTCTGAATTCATTGAAGTTTTCCGCGTGCCCGACAAAGAGCAGACCACCCGGCACCATCACACGGTGAATCCGCTCCAGCACCTTGCGCTGGGTTGAGGCGTCAAAATAAATCATAACGTTGCGACAGAACACCACATCAAACGGTTCACGAAATGGCCAGTCATCCCGAATCAGGTTCACGCTAATGAACTGGATCAAACGCTGTAGCTCCGGCTTGACGCGTGCCATCCCTTCATTCAACCCCTTGCCACGCATGAAAAACCGCTGCATGCGATCGGCATCAATGCCCTTGAGCCCCTCCATGCGGTACACCCCCTGCGCCGCCGACGCCAGCACTTTGGAGTCAATGTCGCTGGCCGTCAATGTAAAGTTGGCCTTGAGTCCCAAGGTCTCCAGCGCCGTCATGGCAATCGAGTAAGGTTCCTCGCCGGTCGAAGCCGCGTTGCACCAGACGCGCCAGGCCACTGTCGCTGATTTGGTTTTTAGGTGGCTGGCAAAAATTTCAAAGTGGTGCTGCTCACGAAAAAAAGAGGTCAGATTCGTGGTCAGGGCATTGACAAA
>JBLHZH010000253.1:0-4218 GCA_047629695.1 Rhodoferax sp. | reverse complement strand
CTTTCATTTCATGGCCGACAGAAAGCCACTTCAACGACACAAGCGCAGCGATACCGCACCGTGGCTCCGTCCGCACCAGAGGTCTCAACCGTAGTTTTACCTTGTCACCTATTCACGCGTTAATCTTTATCAAATTCGGGGGCAGATTGCAACACCAAATCACTGTCTGACCCGATGTGCACCTCGCACCCGCTGCACATCAGCCCAGCTTCAGGCCCGTCAAGTCAGCCGTCAGATACCCCACTGCAGCACCAAAGCGGTCTTTGTAGTTGGCGCGTACCAACGGATCAAGCGTGGCCTTGACCTTGTCGTGCAAGCCTTTTTCCCAATCGCCAACATGCTGGAAGTTACTCATGACATAAGTCCAGCCATTGATGTCGTCCACCGCGTGCAAGCCTGTAGACTCAGCGCCCGCCGGGCAAGACAGCACGCGCGCGAGTTGTCGGGTATCGACGTTGTAGGCCCACAGAAAGTTGTTGACATGGCGGCCACTGTCCTCACCAATGAACAGGGTACGCAGCTTTTCCGAGAACTTCAGGTTGTCTGGATTAGCGATCTTGTCGGCATGCGAAGTGTTACCCAGCGCGTCTGGCGTTGCCAGATCTTCGCCTACCAGTACGGCGGGTGCGGCCATGCTGACCGGCACCCAATCGCTAGCCATGACCATGCCGGACCGGTCGCTTTGCGCGCCGGCCAGGTTAATGGCGTAGACCGCGCCAGACTTGGGACCCTGCACCTGGATGTCGGTCGTGCCATCCACCATCGAACCCTGAATATAGCTCATGGCCGAGTAGGCAATCTTGTCCTTGGCGTTGACCGTGGTGCCTTCCATTTTGGTGAACCCCAAACTAGCGCCCACATAGGCGGCGTAGCGGTGCGTTTCCAGGAAGGCGGCCGCCTTCTCCATGCCGAGCATGAGCTTGATCCAGTTATCTTTGCCTGCATAGCGAATGTGCTTGTAACTGGCATCCTTGGGGTCAGCCGTTTTGACATCCATGATGTCCTGCGGCTTGATCTTGTTGGCCAGCGCCTCGATCTCCTTGCTGTTGGCGTGGCCCAGTTTGATCCACGACAGGTTTGCACTGCCTGGGCCCACATTTGAGGTTTGCGTCCACTTGGCCGCATACAGCGTGCCGGCTGACAGGTGCGCTGCCTTGTCGGCGATGAACATGAACAAGCCACCGTTGGTCGCATCGTCACCCATCAGCACGGTGCGCTGGTCCGGCATAACCTGCACCAGTTCGTGCGAAATGCGGCCCATGCAGAAGTGCTTGACAATGCTACCGCTGCCATCGGGCTGTACTGTGACTTCCGGTAAATGGCCGTAGTGGTAAGGATTGGCAATGCCTTCGCTACCAAACAGATTTTTGCTAAATGCGGCAAAGCGCTTGTCGTGGGTATCGAAGGCGTCGGGCTCGTACTCTTCGCTGGACAGGTGGGTATTCCACGGTGACAGGCTGGCGCCGCAGGTGATCCACAGGCCGTTCACTTCAGAAGTGTTGACGTTATGGTATTTGACCAGGCTGAGTTTGCCAGTGGTCTGGTCCTGGTCCAGCGTCAGCACGGCGATGGGCGACGGCAACATGCCATACATGGCACCACCGGCCTGATCGCGCGTGGTGTATTCAAACTGCACCACGGCAAACACCGGCTTGCCCTTGACGCCAGCCACCTTGGCGTAGGGTAACTTCAGCAGCGAAGAACCATCAGGACAGTCAGAAAAAATCTGACGCTCCTTGCCGGCAACCGAGTTGTCCATGATCGGGCGGTTCAGAATATCCACATAACCGCCGGCCAGTAGCCGACCGCCCTGGCCGTCGGAAACCATGTCGCCGGTCATGAAGAAAGGCTCGTAAGCCAGTTTGTAGCTTTTGCGGCTGCCATCCTGGTGCATTACTTGCAAGGTGGAAGCCACAGTGGTGGTGGCCATGGCGGCGGGATTAGCCAAGCCAGGCGCGGCCATACCGATAAATTGGGCGGAAGCAAAAGGCGACGCCAAGCTCACGGAAGAAGCCGTCGGGCTGGCACAACCCGCCAGCAAGGAACTAACCGACAGGGCGCCCAAAGGCAGCATGGGCGCAGCAGCGAGCATTTTCAGCGCCGCACGGCGTGAGGGTATTGGTGTGATTGACATGGCAGTGTTATTCGTAGGTTGGTAAGAAACAGAGTTACATGCTAGAAAAAAACTGTGTCAATTTCGTGACGCCACCGTTACGTTTTTTTCAGGAGCCTGCGCAAGCCAGCTGACAGACGCTGCATTCACTGCCTCTGGCTGCTCCAGTGTGGACATATGACCGCACTGTTCAAGAACACAAAGTTGTGCCCTCGCAATTTGCGAGGCGATGAGCGTATGTTGCTCGGGGGGCTCTACAGGTCTTGGCGCCAAGTCAGCACCAGAGCCGAGCACTGGATGGAGGCCAGCACCGGGACGGCGTCCGGACGACTCAGCAAGGCATTGATTTGCGCGGTGTATTACGCCGCGCTGCTGCGCTCCAGAATAGCCAGTACGGCATCGAACAGAGGTGTATCGCGGCGCGAGGCATGCATCATAGGCCTGACCCGCAACTCGGCCATGACACTGCATACCTTGGCGCTCGGCTGTGTGCAACAGCAGCATGCGCCCGGCTCTCTCCCTGGTGCGCCTACCTCACCCGGTAGCAGCGGATGCGTGCCGATGTCCAGCAAGGCGAGATGGCGCACACGCTGGGGCACACGGCGTACCACTTTCAGCGCCATGCGTCCCCCCTTGGAGTAACCAGCCAACGCAAAGACTGGTGTGGAGACGCTGTCCAGCTCATGCTGGGTCATGGCGCCGATGGAATCCAACAGGCCATAGTCAATCACATGGCATTCCATGTGTGTAGACAGTACCTGTATTTGTGGCGCCCAAACGGTATTGTCGTAAACCAGACCGGACAAAAGAATGAGTGTAGGTTTCATGGCGTTTTATTTGCTATTGAAGCTGGCCGGGTAACTGTAATGCGCAGACCTTGCGATACCTTGGCGAAGCTGAATGCACCATCATGAACTAGCCAGAGTTCAGGCGATTGCCAGTTGGCAGACAATGCCGAGCGTCCAGCAACGGCTCAACCCAACCCAACTCAGCGCACGGTAAGATTGTTAACTGACGGGACGCAATGAACGCCCTGCATTTTCAAATCTATTGGAGACAAACCCATGCAAAGACGACACCTCATAGCCGGCGGTATTGTGGCGGCCACCCTGCCCCTTTGGAGTCAGGCCCAAGGGCTGGAGAAACCCCAAGTCACCCTTGCGGTAGGGGGCAAAAATCTGTTGTATTACCTACCACTCACAATCGCTGAACAACTTGGCTACTTCAAGGCCGAGGGCCTGGATGTCAATATCGTAGATTTTGCCGGTGGGTCGCGTGCGCTGCAGGCGGTGGTGGGCGGCAGCGCCGATGTGGTGTCCGGTGCTTTCGAGCATACGGTCAACATGCAGTTCAAAGGTCAGTATTTGCGGGCCTTCGTACTGCAGGGCCTGGCACCGCAAATTGTTCTGGGTGTCAACCCCAAAACAATGGCCGATTTCAAGACTATTACTGACCTCAAAGGCAAAAAGATAGGCGTCACCGCACCTGGCAGCTCAACCAATGTGATGGTGAATTTTGTGCTGGCCAAAGCCGGCCTGAAACCCAGCGACGTCAGTATCATCGGGGTTGGCGCAGGTAACAGTGCCGTAGCGGCCATGCGCTCAGGTCAGATTGACGCCATCAGCAACCTAGATCCCGTCATCACACTGCTGCAGCATTCGGGTGACCTAAAAATTGTCACAGACACGCGTGTTCTTGCACAGTCAGAGAAGATTTTTGGCGGCCCCATGCCCGCCGGATGCCTGTACGCACCGCAGAGCTTCATCGACAAAAATCCCAACACCACCCAGGCTTTGGCGAATGCCATCGTACGAGCCAATAAATGGATACAGGCGGCGGGTGCGGCAGACATCATTAAGGCCGTACCTGAAAGTTATTTATTGGGTGACCGGGCCATTTATATTGATGCCTTTCTGGCCACAAAAGGAGCACTGTCACCCGATGGCCTGTTTCCTGAAAAAGGACCGCAAACTGCTTTCCGGGCACTGGCCAGCGTCGATCCGAAACTCGCTACGGCCAAACTGGATCTAACGGCGATTTACACCAACGCGTTTGCTAAAAAAGCCAACGCCAAGTACCCCAAAGGCTGAGATGACAGCAGCGCT
>JBLHZH010000252.1:0-4266 GCA_047629695.1 Rhodoferax sp. | reverse complement strand
CTGCAGGCGCCGTAGCTGGTGCCGCTCATGTGGGCGTCCGAGATCCGCAACATGTCTTTTACGCCTTGCTTGACCAGCTTGACCAGCTTGACCAGCTTGACCAGCTTGAGCGCAGTCGGCAGTATGCCCCGTTCAGGCATAACGGGACCACCTTAGGGTCCGGCGTGGTGCAAGACCAGGCTGTGGTTGGCAGTGACGTCGAGGTTTTCGTCTTTTGTCGCCGCTTTGAGCGATGGGTAGTCGTCAAACACCAGCGTCGAGCCGGTGTGATAAAAATACTGCGGTGCACAGGCCCTGGGCTTGATGACGCAGCCGTTCGGCGCCAAGTTGCCGCATAGCATGGCCAGTGCGCCTTCGGTATAAATCGGGTTGCTCAGCGGTCGGATCACGTCGAGCTCGAGGTAGTCTTGCCGCACGCTCATCATGCCCAGCATGCCGCCGGCGTAATAAAAGCCTCCTATCAGGTAGGTGTCGCCACTGGGCCAGATCTTAGCAATGACCGGCACCTTGCGTCTGGTGGCGTCAAAGTCGTCGAGGCCAACGGCGCAGTGTTCGCCAGCACGGCGCGAGATGGCGATCAGGTGAATGATGGTGTTGGTCGAGCAGCCCATGGCCACGGCGATGGCGTTTTTGAAAGAGGCGCGCGACAGCAGTTTGGCTGCTGTGAGGTCGTCTCAGACCATGCTGACAATACGGCGTCCTCATTCGCTGGCTATGCGGATGTGGTTGGCGTCGATCGCCGGAATTGATGAGGCGCCGGGTAGCGTCAGGCCGATGGCCTCGGCAATGCCGCCTTCGACTTCCCGCCACTGCATCGCGTTGATTTTGCCGGCACGGCGCTCGTTCCAGTACTTCCAGGTACCAGACCCAGAGCCCAGTACTTTACTCTTGACGTTGCCGCGCAACATGGGTCTAGCCGGCATGTAGATGAAAGGAACACCCGCGCTTAAAGCGCCTAACACCAGGCCAGGCGTGGTCTTGTCGCAATCGGCCACCAGCACCGCACCGTCAATCGGGTGACTGCGCAGCAGTTCCTCGACATTCATCACTAGCATGTTCCGGTAGAGCATGGTGGTCGACTTGACAAGCGATTCGGACAGCGACAGGGCGGGGCGTTCCAGCGAAAAGCCACCGACCTGCACTATGCCGCGTTTGACGTCCTTAACCCGCTGCTTGAAGTGGCCGTGGCAGATACCGATGTCGCTCCAGGTGTCGAGGATGGCGGTGATCGGCTTGCCTTCCCAGTCCTGCGAGCCCTAGTCCAGCTGCATCACACGGGAGCGGCGACCAAAAGAGCGCACGTCGTCAGGGGTAAACCCGCGCGCGCTGCGCAAGTCCTGGTGGGGTTTTTAGGGCACAGCATGCTGCTCTGTTTTGTGATTCAACAGGCTCAATTTTTAGAAATTAAAGCACTAATATATGAGTGTTTTAATACTGTGATTTACGCTTACGCCGACCCCCATCAGACCCCAGAACAGCTGGTCTTTTTTCGCTCAACTTGTTCTTTTTAAACTCGATCGTACGCGTCAGTCAGCGCCCCAGGTTTTTGAAGTTTTGCGTGATTTGATTGTGTCGGGGTAGCTGGAACTCGGGACGGTACTGCAGCGTACCGAGCTGGCGGACTACTTTGGCATCAGCCAGACGCCTATTCGTGATGCCTTGCAGCGCCTGGGTGAAGAGCAACTAGTCGATATATTTGCCTAACACGCGACGGCAGTCAGCCGCATTTTTTGCGTCGGGCGATTGAGCTTGAGATTCTCATGGTGCTGTGTGAACTGCCCGCCACGCAGCATCAAGCGCTGGTACAACGATTGCAAGCTAGTCCGTCGGTGCAGGAGGCCGTGCTCAAGCCGCTGCATGTGGCGCAATTGGTGCTGGCCGATCAGGCCGCTGTGGCGATTGGTGCGCAAGCAAAGCGGCCATATTGACCGGTTACGTCGCCTGAACTTGCCCGATGAAGGCAAGCCCCAAGCCATTGGGCGCGACCATCAAGTCATTGTTAAAGCCTTGGCTCGCCAGGACGTGCCGGCGGCACAACAAGCGTTACGTCAGCATTTGGCCGGCACGCTGTCGTTTATCGAGGGCATCAAAGATCGCTACCTGGGCTGGATTGTTTTTTAAGGGGGCAGGAAATTCTAAAAGTACCGTCGGTTCCGCGAGGCCGCAGGCCGCGGCAGTCGATGAAGCCTTAGATTTTCGCGCTGTGCTCGCAAAGAAGAACCGTATAGGGTGGGCTGCAGGTAATTTGTCGCCCCTTGGGGGATAAAGCACATATCCAGAGCGGCTAAATCACCTGAAATTTCGCTCAGCGTATCCCGGTATGGTCAACTGCTTGCTAAAGCTATTTGAAATCGTCAGCGGACGCCAATGGCAGATGAACTGCAGCAAGGCAACAAGGAGGTCGAATGGGTGTTGAGGAACAGGCCGGTAAAGGCAACGGGCTGACCACTGGGCTTAAATGGGCACCCCTGGGCATTGTGGTTTTCTGGATGCTTGTGATGGGCTTGTTGTATGTGGGTATGAAGTACTACCTGCAACCGAGACCAGTAGTCGTGTCGGCGGCCGGCGACTTGGTCATTCCCCGCGCTAGGGATGGGCACTTTTACGTGTCCGGTCAGGTCAATGGCATGCCGGTTAAGTTTTTGATTGATACCGGCGCTTCACTGGTGACCGTGAGCACGCCTTTTGCCCTTGAGGCCGGGCTGGCATCCGGTGTTTCGACTGTCTTCAGAACAGCCAATGGCGACTTGCCTGGTCGGATTGTTTCAGGTGTGCCGGTCTCGATCGGCCCGATGGCAGTCTCCAGTGTCCGGATTGGCGTGGGGCTGGTGGGATTGGGCTCTGATGAAGCCTTGCTGGGACAGAGTTTTTTATCCCGATTTGATATGGTGCTGACTAAAGAGCAGATGCTGCTTCGCAAAAGACAAACGTTGACTTCACCGTAGAGGTGTCGTTTTTCCGAGGAGGGGTTGGTCGAGTGGCTTAATTAAGCCGGTTTGTCAAAGTTGATGCCGGTATCCGGGTTGCCGGCATGGACGCCCGAGCTGTCTGAGAGCGGCATGAACAGACCCTCGTGCAGTAAATCGCCGCCGTACTCTGAACCTGAGTTAGTGTGCGACACGTTCGCCACATCGAACAGTCCGGCAGGATCAATGTCCACCACAGAGTCCATGGATGGGACCTGATCAACCAGGCTAAGAAGGTCTTGCGGCAGGGCCGATGCGTCCAGGTGATCGGCTGCGGTGCTGGAACCGGCGTTGTCCATAACATGCGCCAGAGACGATAAGGTGTCTTCGACCAGCGTTGAGTCAGGGCCCTGGTGGACGCTGAGTTGTTGCATCAGGTCGGCAGTGCTATTTTTGGCGCCAGCCATGAGTTCGCTCAGAGACAGACTGTCCAGGTGGGCGGTGGAAGCCGATGATAGATCATCGTTTAGCGGGCCGAAAAAAGTCTGTAATTCGGTACGGACGGTGCTCAGTTGCTGGTCAATTTGCGACTTCATCGCATCCAGTCCGGACCACGAAAAGTCAGCGCTGTCGACGGATTGGTTAAACAGGTCAGCGGCTCCGGTGCCAAGATTGCTTGCCTGTGAGGCTTGCGGACCGTTAAGGTCTGCAATGTCGAGCAAATGCCGCGTGTTACCAATGGTTTCCAGCAGGTGCTGATTCAAGGTGTTGATCTGGTCGGTCGAGGCCGAGGACAAGCTTGATGAAAAGTAGTTTTTCTGGCCATTCAGAAAGGCTTCCATCTCAGGCAATAGTTTGGTTAGTGACATGTTGTTTTTACCCAGAAGGTAATTTTATGGACTTGGAAGCCTCGTTGAAATCAATTTTAGAACAGGACGCAGCTCCGCCATGACAACATGGGGAGAAAGTCCCGGCCACTGGCCTTTGACGTGAGGAGGTGGGAGCCGCGCTTGAGCTTCCAGGTCGCTGTTGAGGAAGCCGTCCATGCGAAAAGTATGCTCTAAACCGATTGCACCCAAGCTGCGTATGACTTGTTTCCTGAGGTTGCTAACCGGTTCTGCTGCGCTTACTTCCTTACCCTCTGAGAGCTGTTTACGAACAACGTCGCGGTAATCGGGGGATTGGTAGAAGGCGCTGGCCCATGACGAGTCAGCGCCTTCCGGGGGAATCAACTTACCCAGTTCCTTGGCGAGGTTGAACTCAGCCTGGCGCGCATCAAACATGGCATTTACCCAGTCGATATATATATTGTTTTCTTCGACTTGGGCATCCAGCAGCGCCATGGTCGTTTCCCTGCCTG
>JBLHZH010000251.1:0-4294 GCA_047629695.1 Rhodoferax sp. | reverse complement strand
GATTACTGGGCCAAAGACCTGAACGTGAAACGCGGCATGAATAACTTTGAGCGTATCACTGTAAAAATTTACCGGGACAACACCGCCCGGCTGGAGGCATTGAAAGCCGGCGAGTTTGACCTGATGCGGTTTTTCTCGGCAGGCGACTGGGCACGGCGCGTCACAGGCAAGCGGTTTGACTCCGGTGAACTGGTCAAGGCAGAGTTCAAACACCGTCTGCCCTCGGGCTTTCAGAGCTATGTGCTCAATACCCGGCGTGATAACTTTAAGGATGTCCGGGTTCGTCAAGCGCTGGGTCTGGCGCTGGATTACGAATGGATGAACCGCCAGATGTTCTACAACGCCTATCAGCGTGTCAATGGCCTGTTTGGCAACACAGACTGTCAGGCCACTGGGCTGCCCAGCTCCGAAGAGCTTGCGTTGATGACGCCCTGGAAAAAAGACATCCCAGCAGCGGCATTTGGGCCGATGCCGGCCGCCCCGCGCACCGATGGCGGTCATTCCCTGCGTGCCAATCTGCGCCAGGCGCAAGCCTTGCTGCGGGACGCAGGCTGGCAGGTGAGTGACGGTGCCTTGCGCAATACCGAGGGTCAGGCGTTCGAGATTGAATACCTTGACAGCAACGAGGGCAGTGCGCGGGTGGTGGCGCCGTGGACCCGCAATCTTGAAAAACTGGGGATCAAGCTGAACTTTCGTCCGGTAGACTTTGCTTTGTACCAACAACGGCTGCAAAAGTTTGAATTCGACATCACTTCACTGGCCTACGGCGGCACGCACAACCCAGGTCAGGAATACGCCGACATTTTTGGCGCCAAAGCAGCCGACCTGGAGAACTCCGGCAACCTCTCAGGTGTCAAGAGCCCGGCGGTTGATGACCTGATCAAACACATGACTCTTGCCAAGACCAAGACTGACTTGTTGCCCGCCTGCCGGGCGCTGGAGCGGGTCATCACCAGCAGCCATTTGCTGATTCCACAATGGGCGGCCGGAACGCACCGTATCGTCTATAACAATTGGCGCATTGCCAAGCCTGACGCCATGCCGCCTTATGCGCAGGGTGAGGGCTGGGCGATTGACACCTGGTGGGCCAAATAACCCATGCTGATCTACATTCTCAAGCGACTGTTGCTGATGGTACCCACACTCTTTGGCGTGCTACTGCTGACTTTTGTGGTGGTTCAATTTGTACCGGGTGGCCCGGTGGAGCAGTACATGGCCGAGGCCAAGGCTGGCACAGGCAGCAGTGCCGAAGGCGGTGGCCTGAGCTACCGTGGCGCGCAGGGGGTGGACCCCAAGCGGCTGGAACAAATCAAGGCCCTGTACGGCTTTGACAAACCGGCCCATGAGCGCTTCTTCCAAATGCTGGGCCAATTTGCCCGGTTTGATCTGGGCCGAAGTTTTTTCCAGAACAAAGACGTTTCCCAGCTGCTCTGGGAGAAGTTACCAGTGTCCATTAGTCTGGGTTTGTGGACTTTTTTTATCAGTTACCTGATTGCGGTGCCCCTGGGAGTCGCAAAGGCCGTGCGGGCCGGTTCACGTTTTGACTTTGTCACCACCTTGCTGGTGCTGGTCGGGTATGCCATTCCTGGTTTTGTGCTGGGGGTGGTGTTGCTGGTGATTTTTGGTGGCCAGTTGCAGTGGTTCCCCTTGCGCGGCCTGACCTCCAGCAACTGGGACGAACTGACTTGGGGCGCCCGCATCGTCGATTACCTGTGGCATATTGCGATGCCGGTTACTGCCATGGTGCTCGGTAGTTTTGCCGTGACCACCATGCTGACCAAGAACGCCTTTCTGGAAGAGATCAGAAAGCAATACGTAGTGACGGCCCGCGCCAAAGGCCTGGGTGAGCGCCAGGTCCTGTGGAAGCATGTCTTTCGCAACGCCCTGATTCCCATCATTACCGGTTTTCCAGCGGCCTTCATTGGTGCATTTTTTACCGGTTCCCTGCTGATAGAAACCCTGTTTTCTTTGGATGGACTGGGCCTGCTGAGCTACGAGAGCGTGATCCGGCGCGACTACCCGGTGGTGCTGGGCACCCTGTACTTCTTTACCTTGATTGGTCTGGTGACTAAGCTGATTTCTGACTTGTCTTATGTTTGGGTGGATCCGCGTGTCAAATTCGATTGAAGTCACTGTGCCCCAAGCCAGCTTGAGCCCTTCCCGGCGGGCTTGGTTACGCTTCAAGCGCAACAAGCTGGGCTACTGGAGTTTGCTGGTCTTTGTCACGCTGGTGCTGTTGAGCCTGCTGGCCGAAGTCATCTCCAATGACCGTCCGCTTATCGTTCGCTTTGAGGGTAAGACCTATTTTCCGATCGTCAAAGACTATTCCGAGAAAACTTTTGGTGGTGACTTTGATACCACTACCGATTATCTGGATCCTTTCATAAAGGAACGCTTGGCAGAGAAAGGCAATTGGGCGGTGTTTGCCATCAACCCCTATGGCGCCACCACGCTCAATTATTTTGCCAAGGAGCCCAACCCCTCTAGCCCGAGCCGCGACAATTGGTTGGGTACTGATGACCGGGGCCGCGATTTGCTGGCCCAGCTCATTTACGGCTTTCGGGTCAGCGTGCTGTTCGCCCTGGCTTTAACCGCTACGGGTGTTTTTTTGGGCGTACTCACAGGAGCCATCCAGGGGTTTTTTGGTGGCAAGACCGATTTGGCTTTTCAGCGTTTTATTGAAGTCTGGAGCGCTATGCCCGAGCTTTATTTACTGATTATTTTCAGCGCGGTATTTGCCCCCAGTTTGTCCCTGCTGCTTATTTTGTTGAGCCTGTTCGGCTGGATGGGCTTGTCCGATTATGTGCGTGCTGAATTTTTGCGTAACCGCCAGCTCGATTACGTACGCGCGGCGTGTGCCCTGGGTGTCAGTAACTGGCAAATCATTGTTCGTCATTTGCTACCCAACAGCCTGACACCGGTGGTCACCTTTTTGCCCTTTCGCATGAGCGGCGCAATTTTGGCCCTGACCTCGCTGGATTTTTTGGGGCTGGGTGTGCCACCGGGTACCCCTTCGCTGGGTGAATTGCTGTCGCAAGGTAAAAACAACATTGATGCCTGGTGGATTTCACTCTCGACTTTTTGTGTTCTGGTCACGACGTTGCTGCTGCTAACTTTCATGGGAGATGCCTTGCGCGATGCGCTTGACCCCCGAAAGGCGGAACGATGAAAAGCCAGGCACCCTTGCTGGAGGTCCGTGGCCTGCGCCTGGCCTTTGCCGGGCTGGAGGTGGTGCATGGCATTAACTTTTGTATTGCGCCGGGCGAAAAACTCGCCCTCGTCGGCGAGTCGGGTTCTGGTAAGACGCTGACCGCACTGAGCTTGCTGGGGCTGGTTCAGGATGCCAAGGTCAGTGGTCAGGCGTTGTTTCAAACGCGTGACCTGCTGGCGATTTCCGAGCATGAGTTACGCGGCATTCGTGGCCAGGAGATTGCCATGATTTTTCAGGAGCCCATGAGCGCGCTCAATCCTCTGTACACCATTGGCGATCAGATTGCCGAAGTGCTGGAACTCAAGCAGGGATTGGGCCGTCTAGCCGCTAAAGAGCAATCAATTGAATTGATCGCAGAAACCGGCATTGCCAACGCCAGACTGCGGGCCAATGCCTTTCCGCACCAACTCAGCGGCGGTCAACGCCAGCGCGCCATGATCGCCATGGCGCTGGCCTGCCAGCCCAAGTTGTTGCTGGCAGACGAGCCAACCACCGCCTTGGATGTCACCCTGCGCGGGCAAATACTCGACCTGCTCACCCGTTTCCAGAAGAAAAATGATATGGCAGTGCTAATGATTACCCATGACCTCAATCTGGTGCGTCGTTTCGCTGACCGTGTCGTTGTTCTGGAACATGGCCATATCGTCGAGCAGGGCCTGGTTGCAGAGGTTTTCACCCAGCCGCAACATCCCTATACCCGGCGTTTGATCGACAGTAGACCAGTACGCGATATCGAGACAGCCGTGGCTGACGCTGGTGACCGGCCCGTTGTGCAGGCCCGTGCCTTGCAGGTTAGTTACCCGACCCCGCTGGCCGGACTCAAGGGCTGGTTTCGCCAGGGTGCCTTTGTGGCGGTGCAGGGCACCGACTTTGAGCTGGCACCGCGGCAGACTTTGGGTGTTATAGGCGAGTCCGGGTCGGGCAAATCAACATTGGCCCTGGCCGTATTGGGACTTTTGCCCTTTAAGGGCGAATTACAGGTGACGTCGCAGACCTGGGGCGTGAGTGCGGCCCAGAACAAGGCCATACGCCGCGTTGTTCAGGTGGTGTTTCAGGATCCTTTTTCCTCTTTGTCACCCCGCT
>JBLHZH010000250.1:0-4315 GCA_047629695.1 Rhodoferax sp. | reverse complement strand
GGACCAAAAGGCCACATTAACGGCATGACGACGCGCAAGCGCGAGCAAATTTTAAAAACTTCAACGCCCACCGCTGCTCGTGATCTGATCGATCTTGAGCAGCGTGGTCTGTTGGTTAAAAAGGGAATGGGCCGCGCCACTCGTTACTATCCCGCCATCAATGGATGGGCAGAAAAACGGGGACAGTCCGCCACGCCATAATATTCAATTATTCAATTAACGCCCTGAAAAAATCATGAAACTTGCTACTTGGAACGTAAATTCCCTCACCGTACGGTTACCGCAGGTGCTGGACTGGTTGATTGCCAACCCGGTCGATGTGCTGGTGCTGCAAGAACTGAAGATGACGGACGACAAGTTTCCGTTTGAGGCGTTTACACAAGCCGGCTACCACGCCGAGCGCTTTGGCCAGAAAACCTATAACGGCGTGGCCCTGCTGTCGCGCAGCCAGCCGGCCGATGTAGTGAAGAACATCCCCAGGTTTTCGGACGATATGGCACGCGTCATCAGCGCCACAGTCAACGGCGTACGGGTCATCGGCGGCTACTTTCCCAATGGCCAAGAGCCCGGCAGCGACAAGTTCGAGTACAAGATGAGCTGGCTCAAGGGCTTGCGTGACTGGGTCCGCGAAGAACTGGTGAAGCACCCCCAACTGGTGCTGATGGGCGACTACAACATCACGTTTGACGATGACGATGTGTGGGACCCGGTGGGTCTCAAAGACACCATTCATTGCACAGAAGAAGAGCGCTACCACCTGCGGGCCCTTATTTCCCTGGGTCTGCATGATGCCTACCGACTGCTGCCCCAAGCTGAAAAAAGCTACTCCTGGTGGGACTACCGCAATTTTGGCTTTCCGCGCAACCGCGGCATGCGGATTGACCACATTCTGGTCAGTGATGCGCTCAAGCCGCTGGTGACCGGCTGCGTGATTGACAAAGCGCCACGCAAAAACGAACGCCCCAGCGACCACGCACCCGTAGTGGTTGAACTGGCCGATGCACCGGCCTAACGCGGGCTATTCCAGCCCCAACTCCTGAATCTTGCGGGTAATGGTATTTCGGCCAATCCCAAGCTTTTGTGCCGCTTCAATACGCCGCCCCCGGGTTGCAGCCAGGGCGGCCAGAATCAGACGCGACTCAAAACGGCGCGTTAATTCGTCCCACACATCTTGGCGTCCCGAGGCCAGTAAGGCGACCGCGTCGGCCTCCAGCCCGGACTCCCAACCTGTGCCATTGGCAACCGGCCGCGCTGCGGCCACGGCGCCCTGACTGGCCATAGGGTCACGCGCCAGGGCCTCGGTCGTACCCATCGGCGTGTCAGCCTCTGGCAACTGCGAATTGAACGACAGCGTCATGGGCGCGAGGAGCTCACCTGACGGACTTGAAGTGACCCCAACCTCGGGCGGCAAATCCTTGGGCCCAATCACCTGAGCCGGTGCCATCACCGTTACCCAGTGGCAAATGTTTTCCAGCTGACGCACATTGCCGGGAAACGAAAAATTACCCAACCAGACCAGCGCAGCGTCTGAAATCTTTTTCGGCTCGACCCCAAGTTGGGCGGCACTTTGTTGCAAAAAATGGCGCGTCAGCGTGGGAATGTCCTCGCGACGCTCACGCAGAGCCGGCAAACGCAGGCGAATCACGTTCAGGCGGTGGTATAAATCTTCGCGAAAACCACCGTCCTTGACGCTCTGCTCCAGATTCTGGTGCGTAGCCGCAATCACCCGAACATTGGTTTTGACCGCCCCGTGCCCACCCACCCGGTAAAAGTGACCGTCGCTCAGCACGCGCAGCAAACGAGTTTGCAGGTCAAATGGCATGTCACCGATTTCATCGAGAAACAGCGTGCCACCGTCGGCCTGCTCGAAGCGACCCCGGCGCATGGTCTGCGCGCCGGTGAAGGCGCCACGCTCGTGGCCAAACAACTCGGATTCCAGCAGGTCCTTGGGGATGGCGGCGGTGTTGATGGCGACAAACGGCCCATTGGCACGCAGCGAGTGCTTGTGCAGGGCCCGTGCCACCAGTTCTTTGCCAGAACCTGACTCGCCCGTGATCATGACTGTCACATTGCTCTGGCTCAAACGACCAATGGCGCGAAACACGTCCTGCATGGCAGGCGCCTGACCCAGCATCTCGGGCGTCTCGGTTTGGCTGTCTTCTGCGACGCCTTCCTCCCGCTGGCTCTCTTCTACGGCACGGCGGATCAACTCGACCGCCTTGGGCACGTCAAAGGGCTTGGGCAGGTACTCAAAGGCGCCGCCCTGAAAGGCAGACACCGCGCTGTCTAGGTCAGAATAGGCGGTCATGATGATCACCGGCAGACCCGGATACTTCTCTTTGACCTTACCCAGCAACTCCAGCCCCGAGCCACCGGGCATGCGAATATCGCTCACCAGGACCTGAGGGCCCTGCTCTTCATCAACGCCTTCCAGCGCACTCAACACGTCACGCGGGTTGGTAAAGCTGCGGGTTGGCAGGTTCTCGCGCAACAGCGCCTTTTCCAGCACAAAGCGGATGGACTGGTCATCATCTACGATCCAAATCGGCTTCATATATTTTCATCACCTCAGGTCAAAAGTTAAAAATACATCCGCACGGCCCTTCTCATTTCAAGGCAGTGGAATCATTATTTTGAAATCCGTATGGCCCGGCACGCTATCGCACTCGATCAAACCGTGGTGTTGCTGAACAAAGGTTTGCGCCAATGTCAGCCCCAACCCCGAGCCCCCTTCCCGTCCGGAGACCAGCGGGTAGAAGATTCGGTCCTTGATTTCATCGGGAACACCAGGCCCGTTGTCAATGACATGCAATTCCAGTGCCAACCGGTAGCGCTGTTTTCCAAAAGTGGTTTGGCGCGCCACACGCGTACGAAAAGTCAGGCAGGCCGTGCCGATCGCCATCTGCTCACGCAGGGCCTGACAGGCGTTGTGCGTGATGTTCAGCACGGTCTGAATGAGTTGCTCGCGGTCGCCGCGAAACTCGGGGATTGAGGTGTCATAGTCTCGCAGCACTGTCAGGCCTCTGGGGAACTCCGCCGAGATCAACGCGCGTACCCGCTCGCAGACCTCATGGATATTGACATCGCCAACCAAGTGCGGGCGCCGGTGCGGCGCCAGTAGGCGGTCGACCAAGGTTTGCAGACGGTCTGCCTCGTGAATGATGACCTGGGTGTATTCAATGAGTTCTGGCGACTCAATCTCCATCTCCAGCAACTGGGCGGCACCGCGAATACCGCCCAGCGGATTTTTGATCTCGTGTGCCAGATTACGGATCAGCTCCTTGTTGGCCAGCGCCTGCTCAGCTAGGCGCTCTTCACGGCTCTGGCGGGCTTGCTGCTCCAGTGGCAGCAACTCGATAATAATTTCATCAGGCGTTTCAGTTTGCGTGACGATCGCATGTACCGGTAGCGGTTCATTATTTAGCCGCTTGAGCCAAGCGTCATAACGAAAGGCAGCAAACTCATTGCTGCCCGCCCCGTGCAGCGCATTTTCCAGATGAATCGGTTCGGTCAAGCTATCCGGAAAGTGCGAGCCCACGATGGCACGCCGGGATATCCCCAG
The DNA here is from genome assembly GCA_047629695.1 of Rhodoferax sp. Taxonomy (GTDB): domain Bacteria; phylum Pseudomonadota; class Gammaproteobacteria; order Burkholderiales; family Burkholderiaceae_C; genus Rhodoferax. The sequence goes on along the minus strand of JBLHZH010000250.1, from coordinate 753 downwards.
AGCATCCTCCAATGCGGCATTGGCAAAGACAACAGCACCGTTACTTTGCACCACAGCCACCAGGGTGGTCAGCAGATCAAATGAGTTAAAACGTACAGCCGCGGAAGCGGTTAAAAATACGTCAGCGACGGGGGGGGGTGATATAAGCTTTTTCAAGCGACCTATTTTGCCGCAGAGGCGCTGGGCAGGCGTCCGAGCTCCCGGCGAATGCCGGCAATGTCACTCTCATTGCGCGTCAGGCTGGCCTTGAGTTCGACGACACGGTCTAGGTACTTCTGGTAATTGCGCGCTTCGCCACCCTGCTTATCCGGCTCGCCGTTGTTGTACTCTTTCTGCAGCTCGGCCTGGCGAGCCTCTGCTTTTCTGAGTTCAAACTGCAAAATTTTACGGGCATCCGAGTCGCGCGACTGCTGCACCGAGGCATCGATTTGCATGCCGCCTGACGCCGTAGCCGGCGAGACCACCCGTGCCGCTGCAGATGTGGCAGGACGGATGGCAGGCACCACCGACACATACCCCCCCTCCATCAGCTTGCAACCGCCTGTCTGGGTTGACGGCAGTGTGTTGGTGTACTCGTTGCCACAGCGGTAAATAGCCGTCTGCGACCAGCAACTGCCCGCGCCGGAGGCGGCCAGCATGAGCGTCAGTATTGCATATTTCATATGACTTTCAGTCGACAAAAAGGAAGCTAAGGACCAAGCCTGAGTATGCGCCCGACAAATAAAAAAAGGACAGCACAAGCCGTCCTTTTTA
>JBLHZH010000249.1:0-4316 GCA_047629695.1 Rhodoferax sp. | reverse complement strand
GGTTGAGCCGCAGCCATGACTTTCTGGGTTGCCGCGCTACGCTCGCAAAGACGCAACCTCTTTCTCGTCTCCGCGAGGCCGCAGACCGCGGCAGCCCATCCCCCCTGGATTGCCGCAAGGCAATCCAAAAGACGATAAAAGTAAATGACTGCTGATCTTTTCAAATTTGAGTTTCCCCGCGTCCTCTCTATTGCGGGGTCGGACAGTGGCGGTGGGGCGGGTATACAGGCCGACCTCAAGACTTTTTCAGCGCTGGGGTGTTTTGGTATGACGGCCATCACGGCCATCACGGCACAAAACACTTGCGGCGTGCGTGCCATTCACGGCATTCCCCCTGACATGTTGCGCGACCAGATTGACGCCGTGCTGGAAGATATAGGTGCTGACGCGGTCAAGATCGGCATGTTGCATACGGCTGAGATTGTGCACACCGTGGCGGCGGCGATTGACGGGCACCGTTTGAGAAATGTGGTGTTTGATCCGGTCATGGTTGCCACCAGCGGCGCCTTGCTGGTCAACGACTCGGCGGTCGAGGTGATGGTGCGCGAACTGTTCCATCGGGTCGCGGTCATTACCCCTAATCTGGATGAGGCGGCGCTGCTGGTGGGACGCCCTTTGCGCTCGGCACAGGACATGGAACAGGCCGGTGTGGCCTTGCTGTCTCGCGGCGCGCAGGCGGTGTTGCTCAAAGGCGGTCACTTGCCGGGCGCCAACGTGATTGATTTGCTGGTGACCCCCAACGGCGAAAAGTTATGGATGCAAGCCCCCCGCATTGAAAGCCCCAACACCCACGGTACCGGTTGCACCCTGTCCAGTGCTATTGCAGCGTATCTGGCGTTGGGCGCCTCGCTGGTGGATGCCGTGCAGAGCGCGCGCCTGTATGTGCGCGAGGCCCTGCAGGCCGGTGCTCAGGTGCGTACCGGTCAGGGCAGTGGCCCGCTCAATCATGGCCACGCGCCGCTTGTCATGCAGCTTAAGACGCTGCGCTGATCGCCGTCATCAGCGTGGCTGCAACCGCCTCAGGCTGTTCTGCGGCCACCAGCGCCCGCACCACGGCGACCGAACCGACACCACTGGCCAGTACGGTTGGCAGATTACCTAAGTCAATACCGCCAATGGCGACCAGCGGGTAGTCCCGCATCAAGCGCGCATAGGCCTTCAGGCGGCCGGCGCCCTGCGGTGCCGTCAGCATGCGCTTGAGGGTCGTAGGAAAGACCGCACCCAGTGCCAAGTAGCTTGGACTGAAGCGGTCGGCAAACATCATCTCGGCATAGCCATGGCTGCTCAGCCCCAGGTGCAAGCCCGCGCTGCGGATGGCTTGCACTTGGGCCAGCGCTAAATCTTCCTGACCTAAATGTACGCCATAGGCGCCGGCCTGAATGGCGGCCTGCCAGTGGTCGTTGATGAAGAGTAGGGCGCCGGTGCCCTGTACCGCCTGCACGGCGGCGCGGACTTCGATCGTTATGGCGCCAGGGTCGTCCGATTTAAAGCGTAACTGAACGGTGGGTACGCCCGCTCGTGCCATGCGTCCGACCCAGGCAGCATCGGGCAAGACCGCGTACAGCCCCAGGTTTTTAGGGCAGGCCGCAAAGGCCTCAGACCGGGGCCAGGCCGGCAGGCCAAAGTCTTGTGCCTGGTCGGGCCAGTCGCTGGGCTGACACTGGCCGGTGCGCAGCGCCATGGCCTGCCAGGCTTGGGCCAGGCACTCCGCGTCTATTTCAATAAAACCCAGTGCCAGGCAGGCTTGTTTGGCGGCGCGGTAAATCGGGTCTTCTCGGCTGAACAGCGCCGGGCTGCTGGCCGTCACGGGTAAAGCCAGTCTCTGGTGGGCTTGGACGATGGCTTGGGCGAGGACGTCTTGCGAGTGCCGTTGTTGTTTCATGACTGGTGCCAGAAGGGAGTACCTAGCACCGGTGTGCTGGGCTGGGCAGTGTGCTGCTCGGACATGCTGCCGCTCAGGAAGGTGTCACGCCCCGCCTGGGTTGCCAACGCAAAGGCGCCAGCCATGGTGACCGGGTCTTGCGCCAGGGCGACGGCGGTGTTGAGCAAGACGCCATCAAAGCCCCATTCCATCACCTGACAGGCGTGCGATGGCAGGCCGAGACCGGCATCGATAATCATGGGCACCGACAGACGTTCGCGCAGCATGCGCAAGGCGTAGGGGTTGATGGGGCCTTTGCCGGTGCCAATGGGCGCGGCCCACGGCATGATGGCCTGACAGCCAACATCCACCAGCCGTTGGCATAGCACCAGGTCTTCCGTGCAATAGGGCAACACCTTGAAGCCGTCCTTGATCAGGTGGCTGGCGGCGTCGACCAGGTTCAGGGTGTCGGGCTGCAGGGTGTAGTCGTCGCCAATCAGCTCGAGTTTGACCCAGGCGGTGTTGAAGATCTCGCGGGCCATTTGGGCTGTGGTGATGACTTCCTGCACGCTGTGACAACCGGCAGTGTTGGGCAGCACTGGCACGGCGAGTTCTCGTAGCATCTCCCAGAAGCGGTTCGGTGCGTCGCTGGTGCTGACGTTCTGGCGGCGCAGCGAGGCCGTCAGCATACCCGGTTTGGCCAGGCGCACGGCATCTTCCAGCACCCGGGGCGACGGGTAGCGTGAAGTGCCCAGTAGCAGGCGGCTTTGGAAAGTTTCGCCGTAAAGAACCAGTGAGTCTTGAGTATTTGGGGCAGTCATGGTGCGAGGGTTCAGCCGCCGGTAACGGGTGCAATGATGTCAATGCGGTCGTCACTTTGTAGCAGTTTTTGGGTATATTGAGTTTTGGACACAAACTGCAGGTTGACTGCGGCTGCAAAAGGCGGCAGCGCTCGGTTGAGGGCAATAGCCTCAGCCAGCGTGGCGCCAGCAGGCAGTTCATGGGAAACCTGGTTGATAAAAATATTCATAAATTTAGTCGGACATTTGGTTAATTGATAGCTCAAAAGTAGCCGCCAGTGGTGAAATCGCGTTGTGGAACAACTCCATGACCATGTCCAGCATGGCGGGCGCAATCAGATAGCCATGCCGGTACAGGCCGTTAATTTGTAGCACTCGCTGGCCCACCCGATGAATGCTGGGTAGGTTGTCCGGCAAGGTTGGGCGGCATTGCGTCACCAGTTCCACTATGCGGCCTTCGGCAAAGCCGCTGTCCACTGAGTAGGCCGCACTTAGTAGTTCTAGCGTCGAGCGCACGCTGATGGCAGAGCGGTCGTCCGACTCAATTTCAGTGGCGCCAATGCGGAAGATACCGTCCTGTTTGGGCGCAATGTAGATCGGGTAGCGTGGATGAATCAGACGCGTCGGGCGCGACAGTGTCACCTCTGGGGCATGCACGGTAATCACTTCGCCCCGGACGCCGCGCAAGGCCTTCCATTGTTCTCGTGCGCCGAGACCCCGGCAGTCAAATACCCAGTCGGGTTGGCCGGACTGGCCTGGCGCAAAGTCAGTCAGTGAGCGCGGGCTTCCCCAGTGCAGCGTGACGTTTCCCTGCGTTTGCAACTGGTGCAGCAGCGCCGTCAGCAGTTGGCGGTTGTCCAGTTGGCCTTCGCCGGGCAGGTAAAGCCCTTGCGTAAAGCGGGAACCCAGGCAAGGCTCCAGTGCGGCTAGGCCCGGTGCATCAAGCCGCTGGGCGCTAGGCAAAGCAGGCAGTGATCGGCTGGTGACATCAATCTGTCGGGAGAAGCGTTCGGCCTCGGCTGCATCCTGGCGATGCCACAGCACTAACGTGCCACTTTGTTGAAAAAACACCGGCTGGTCCAGATGCGCGAGCAACTCGGGCCAGCGCGTCAAACCGTGCACTCCCATTTTTACCACACTGGTCTCTGCCACGGCCGATTCGGCCAGCGGCGCCAACATGGCCGCCGCGGCCCGGGCCGCCGAGTTCAGGGCTTCCGGCCCGCCGGCATCAAATAGCTCAAGTGTATGGCCATCCCTTGCCAGCTGGCAGGCCAGCAGGCGACCCATCAGACCAGCGCCCAAAATAACGATTTTCATGACGTGCGCTCTCGTGTCAGCCAGGCCAATGAGAAGGTCAACGCCAGCGTGGGTAGGGCCGAGCCCCATTGCGGTGCCCATTGTGCCAGCGCGTGAAACAGCAGAATGCCGCCCAGCCAGAGCAGGGCCGCGCTCAAATCAATCTTGCGTTGGGGCGGGGCAAAGTTGGGTTGGCCGACCCCAAGCCGGCCCAGAATAACCCCGTACAAAGGTACAAAGACCGAGCTCAGCATGAGCAGGAACGGCTCCAGGCTGTGCATCGGCAGGAGCATCGCTAGCCCGGTACACAGCACTGCCAGCAGCATACCCCACTGCCGGATACTCCAGTCGGGTTTTAG
>JBLHZH010000248.1:0-4324 GCA_047629695.1 Rhodoferax sp. | reverse complement strand
AGGGCGCGTCCCTCGCGCGAACCAGACGGGACGCTACGGCGCTCGGGGTGATGGGGTATTTCAGGCAGGGTCATGGCACACAAAAAAGAACGATCGTTCTATTTTGCAGCAATTCTGCAGAGTTGCGTTAAGCCAGGCCCTACTTTAAGGGCATTAAACGCATAACCAAGGGTTTACCCTTATATTTAACAGCAACCTAGAAAGTCATGGGCTGCCACGGCCTGCGGCCTCGCAAAGGCGACGTGGGGGTTTTACAGCATCAAGGCTAGGCTGGCTTCGAGGTGTTCGGACGGCAGGCGCTTAAAGCCCGAGCGGGCAAAGCGCTGTAAGCGCCCCACCATGAACGCCGTCAACACCGAGGCCTGGACCTGCGCCAGGGCATTGAGCGTGGCAGCATCAGCCGTGACAGCCGAATCACGCAGGCTTTGTTTGAGGTTGGATTCGATCTTGTCAAAAAACAGGTTCATGCGCTGCTGCAGTCGCTCATGCTCAAACACCAGCGCATCGCCCACCATGACCCGTGTCATGCCAGGGTTTTTCTCGGCAAACTGCAACACCATTGTCACTATGCGGCTCGCCTGCAGCGTGCTGGTCGGGGTATCGGTCCGACTGGTGATCTGATTAACGAGCGAAAACACGCTGTGTTCGATGAAGTCAATCAAGCCTTCAAACATTTGCGCCTTGCTGGCAAAGTGCCGGTACAACGCGGCTTCGCTGGCCTCCAGTCGGGCTGCTAGGGCCGCCGTGGTAATACGCTCAGCGCCCGGCAGCTCCAGCATGCCTGCTAGTGCCTGCAATATCTGGGTACGGCGTTCGCCTGGCTTGGGGCGCTTGCGTAGGGGGGCAGTAGGCTCTAAGGGGAACAGGGTCGGCTCCACTCAGTGCGACCGAATCATGGTGCCAAAGGCTTGGTCGGTCAGGATTTCGAGCAGCAGCGCATGCGGCACCCGGCCATCAATAATGTGAACCGCGTTGACGCCACTTTTGGCGGCATCCAGCGCTCCGCTGATTTTAGGCAGCATGCCGCCGCTGATGGTGCCGTCCAGAATCAACTCGTCAATCTGACGGGCCGTCAAATCGGTGAGCAGTTCGCCCTGCTTGTCGAGCACGCCGCTGATGTTGGTCAGCAACATCAGCTTTTCAGCTTGCAGCACGGTGGCCAGTTTGGCCGCCACGACGTCGGCATTGATGTTGTAGCTCTCGTTATTCTCACCGAAGCCAATCGGGCTGATGACGGGAATAAAGGCGTCGTCCTGCAGTGCCTTAACCACGCTGGGGTCAATGCTAACAATGGCACCCACCTGACCCACATCATGTTCTTTGCTGAGATCCAGGGTATCAAGGAGTTTGAGTTTTTGGGCCCGGATCATGCTACCGTCGCGACCCGTCAGACCCACCGCCTTGCCACCGGCCTGGTTGATCAGGCCAACAATGTCTTGCTGTACTTCGCCCGCCAGCACCCACTCCACGACTTCCATGGTTTCGGCATCAGTCACGCGCATGCCCTGAATAAACTCACCTTTTTTACCCAGGCGCTTGAGAGCGGCTTCAATCTGTGGTCCACCGCCATGCACCACCACCGGGTTGATGCCGACGAGCTTGAGCAGCACCACATCTTCGGCGAAATCGGCCTGCAGGGCCGGGTCAGTCATAGCATTGCCACCGTACTTGATGACCATGGTCTTGCCATGAAATTTACGGATGTAGGGCAGCGCCTGAGCCAGAATTTCTGCCTTGTCGCGCGGGGAAATGTGGGAGATATCGGTCATGGTGTGGGGGTCTCTGGCTCAATTGAACAATGTCCAAATTGTGACGCATGTTCCCCCCCCCGGTCTGGCGCGTCGTGCAGGCTCGGCAGGTAGCCTTGGACACAGATCTTCAGCAGCGCCTTGATGGCTGGCAGATCGCTGCGGTCTGCAGCCTGATGCAGGATTTGCAGGTACACCTCTAACATCGGCCAGGCCAGATAATCCTCATGCGCCTTCATGATGCGCGGGTGCATCGTGAGCTCAGGCTTGTTCCCGATCAGCAACTCTTCGTACAACTTTTCACCCGGGCGAAGACCCGTAATTGCAATCGCAATATCACCGTATGAACGGGTCTCATCCTGTACGCTCAAGCCACTGAGTTGAATCATACGCCGTGCCAAGTCCATGATTTTGACCGGCTCGCCCATGTCCAGCACAAACACATCGCCACCTACCGCCATGGCACCAGCCTGCAGCACCAATTGTGCCGCCTCCGGAATGGTCATGAAGTAACGGGTGACCTCGGCATGGGTCACGGTGAGCGGACCACCGGCGGCCAATTGCCGGCGAAACAGCGGCACCACGCTGCCACTGGAGTCCAGCACGTTGCCAAAACGCACCATCGTGAAGCAGGTGGTGTTGCCAGCCTCGACAGCCAGCGCCTGCAACACCAGTTCGGCCATGCGCTTGGTCGCCCCCATCACATTGGTGGGTCGTACCGCCTTGTCGGTGGAGACCAGCACAAAACGCTTAACGCCCGCCTGGCGCGCCGCCTGGGCCATGTTGAGCGTGCCAAACACATTGTTGACCACGCCCTCACCGGGATTGTCCTCCACCATCGGCACATGCTTATAGGCCGCCGCATGGTAGACGGTGACAGGTTGGTAGCGTGCAAAAATGGCTCGCAAACGCTCGCTGTTGGCCACGCTGCCCAGCAGCGGCACCAGTTCAACCGCCAAGCCGCGGGAGGCACACACCGCCTGCAGCTCCTGATGAATGCTGTACAAGCCAAACTCGTTGTGATCCAGCAGCAACAATTGACGTGGACGTTGTAGCACAATCTGGCGCGTCAACTCACCGCCAATACTGCCACCAGCACCGCTCACCAGCACGACTTGGTCGGCCAGGTCGCGCGCCAGCAGCGCGGCATCAGGCGGCACCGGCGAACGTCCCAGCAGATCATCTGAATCGAGCTCCCGAAAATCCTGCACCGTTACCCGACCGCTGGCCAGGTCCGACAAACCCGGCAGAGTTCGAATGTGCACCGGCGCACCCCGCAAGCGCTCAATCAGGCTGTTACGCCGCTCACGTGAAGCGCTAGGCAAGGCCAGCAAGATATCGGTCACCCCTTGTTGCTGCACCATAGCAGGCACTTCGGTCGGTGAAAACACAGGCACCCCATTGATGCTGCGTCCAACTTTGTTAGGATCGTCATCAACAAATCCCAACAACAAGAATTGTCGAGAGACGCGCAGGGCCGAGGCAGTTTGCACCCCCGCCAAGCCTGCGCCATAAATCAACAAACGTCCCACGTCCCGGGTCGGAGCACCAAGATCAGCCAGCCAAAAACGGGCTAGCGCACGACTGGTGCCAACCATAAACAAAAATATAAGAGGCTGCAGAACGCCGAGACTGCGTGGCACGCCCTGCCACTTCTGCCATAACAAAATACTCAGCAACGCCAGGCTGTAAACCAGCACAGCCCGACCGGTGGCATGCAAGGCCGCCTGCCCGGTGTAACGAAAGATCGCCCGGTACAAGCCAAACCGGATAAAGATAGGAACAGCCAGCACCGGAGCCAGACCGTAAACCCACCACTGGGCGTCGACCGGCCAATGCAGCTCATCAAGGCGCAGCGTAAAAGCAATCCAGGTAGCCAGCAGCGCCAGCATCACATCCAGAGCCACCACGACCAAGCGTTTGACGGCACGCGGCCAGCCTAAAACACGGCTTTGCATCAGCCACACCTAAAATTTAGTCCTTAATAGCGAACGCGTCTTTGGTTTGTCCCTCTGCCACCAGCGCGGCCAACCAGCGCGGGGTCAGGCCACGGCCACTCCAAGTCTCGCCATTGGGCCCCATATATTTGGCCGCAGCCGGCTTGGCAGCTGAGACCTTGCGGGTGCGACCCTTGACAATGTCAAGGTCTTTCAAAGTAATACCAAAAGCCGTCATCTTGAGCAGAATGTCTTGAACTGTTTTCTCAAACTCTTGTGCCTTGATTTCATCGGCCTGCTTTTGCAGTATGGCGATCTGGTTTTGTATCTCGATTAAATTATTCATGGTAAAAGATTTTGCTATTTGTAACTAACGATTCCCCGATGGATTTTTTATTATTTTTAGTGGGATACATTATCTCTTTTTAAAACCTTAAAACCGGTCATGAATATAATTTTTACATCTAACCAGAAAGATTTATTTTTTAAATAAGCGACATCCAGCGCTACCTTATCAGGAATCGGCAATTCATCACGGCCATTAATCTGGGCCCAGCCCGTTAGACCCGGCAGCAAGGTGTGCACCCCAGCATGAGTACGCAGGCTAATTAGGTCATGCTGATTAAACAGGGCCGGGCG
>JBLHZH010000247.1:0-4329 GCA_047629695.1 Rhodoferax sp. | reverse complement strand
GGTCAAAATTTCCCGACCTTCAAACACCACATGGTCTTTGCAGGTGTGCAGTGCCATGCCGGCGTCGGTCAGTGCGTGCTTCAAGGTGGCGTCGCGCGCCATGGCCTGTGGTTCGTAGTCATGGGCGGCAAAAACGGCCTGCACCTGCAGCGCTTTGGCCAGTGCCAGAATCTCGGCGCTAGCAAAGCCCATGCGCACGACCAAGCCGGCGTGGGGTTTGCCGCTCATTTTTCTGATGTCTTCATCCAGTTCGCATAGCGTGGCCTGGATAAATTCAACCCGCCGGTCGGCGCGAGGCAGGACGTCCAGAATATCCCGGTCAAAGACAAAAACGCAGTGCAGCTGGCGGCAGGCTTTGAGGGCCATGCAGAGCGCTGCGTTGTCCACCACGCGTAAATCGCGACGAAACCACATCAAACCTGTGTCGAATTGCTTATCCATGTTCACCGTTAAAATTGTTAAATGCCCGGAGATTTTGCCCCCACCAACCTGACGAACCATTTCCTGATCGCGATGCCCGGACTGACTGACGCTATTTTCTCGCGCAGCGTGGTCTATGTGTGCGAGCACAGTGCGCGTGGCGCGCTGGGACTGGTCATCAACAAACCCTGTGAGATCAGCATGAAGCGCTTGTTTGCCAAAGTCGAGTTGCCGTTGTTACGCGACGACCTTTTCAATACCCCGGTATTTTTAGGCGGGCCACTGCAGACCGAACGTGGCTTTGTCCTGCATGACGCCTCTTTTGCCGCAGCCGATCAGCCGCCCGAGTCGGTCTATGCATCCACCATGGTGATCCCCGGCGGACTGGAGATGACCACTTCCAAAGACGTGCTGCAGGCGCTCTCCACGGGTGCCGGGCCACGCCGGGTGCTGATCTCGCTGGGCTATGCGGCTTGGGACGAAGGCCAGCTGGAGTCCGAGTTGTCCGGCAGCAGCTGGTTGACGGTGGCCGCCAGCAATAGCATTATTTTTGACACGCCAGTGGCCGAGCGTTACGACCAGGCCCTGCAGTTGCTCGGGCTGGAGTTGTGGATGTTGTCGCCTGATGTGGGTCACGCATGAGCACCCCGTCGCGCGACGTGCCCGCTGCACTTCAGACCTTTCTGGCGCTTGATTTTGGTCTCAAGCGCACCGGCTTTGCGGTTGGCAACCGTTTGATGCGCACCGCCCAGCCCCAAGGTACGATTGCTGCGGAGGGCGATGCGCGCTTTGTCAAAATTGCGCTGCAGCTCAAAGAGTGGCAGCCCAATGCGCTGGTAGTCGGCGTGCCGTACCACCCGGACGGTGCCGCCCATGAAAATACCGCACGCGCCAAGAAGTTTGCGCGCCAGCTGCACGGCCGCTTTCAGTTGCCGGTGTTTGAGGTGGACGAGCGCTACACCACCACCGAGGCTCTGCAAATGGGCGCTAAAGACGCCGATGCGATGGCCGCCTGCATTATTCTTGAACAGTTTTTTCGGAGTCTTCCATGAGCACACTGACGCTGGATGCGGAGTCGCTGTACCTCGCCTTGTTGAACGGCGTGCGCGCTCTGTTACGCCCCGAACTGCGTTTGGTCGGCATCACCTCGGGGGGCGCCTGGCTGGCCGAGCGCCTGCAACGTGACCTGCAGTTGCCGGACAGCCACGGCGTGATTTCATCGGTGCTGCACCGCGACGACTTTGCCCGCCGCGGCATGACGGCGGCGGCGCAAACGCAGATTAACTTTGATGTCAATGACGCGCATATTCTGCTACTCGATGATGTGTTGTTCACCGGTCGCACGATTCGCGCCGTGATCAACGAGCTGTATGACTTCGGGCGTCCGGCCAGCGTCAAGCTGGCGGTGCTGGTGGACCGGGGTGGGCGGGAACTGCCGATCCAGGCCGAGTTTTGCGCCGCCCATGTGAGCCTGCCGGCAACCCAGTCGCTGGCCCTGGTGCGCGATGCCGACGGTGTTCTGAGTTTTAATGTGGAGGCGCGTTAAGTCATGCTTTACAGACGTAACCCTCAACTGAATAAAAATGGCGAGCTGATTCACTTGCTGTCGATCGAGGGCCTGCCCAAGAGCATCCTGACTCAGGTGCTGGACACGGCGGCCAACTTTGTGTCGGTCAATGACCGCGAAGTCAAAAAAGTGCCCTTGCTGCGGGGCAAGAGTGTGTTCAACCTGTTCTTTGAGAACTCGACGCGCACCCGAACCACGTTTGAAATTGCCGCCACTCGGCTCAGCGCCGACGTTATTAATTTGGACATAGCCCGCTCGTCGGCCTCCAAAGGCGAGTCGTTGCTTGACACCATTGCGAACCTGAGTGCCATGGCGGCTGACTTGTTTGTGGTGCGCCACGGCGAGTCGGGCGCACCTTATCTGATTGCCCAGCATGTGGCACCGCATGTCCATGTGATTAACGCTGGAGACGGTCGCCACGCGCACCCAACCCAGGGTCTGCTGGACATGTACACGATCCGGCATTTCAAAAAAGATTTTTCCAATCTGACCGTGGCCATCGTCGGTGATGTACTGCACTCGCGGGTCGCCCGCTCCGATATTCACGCCCTCACCACGCTCGGCTGTGCCGAGGTGCGGGTGGTGGGCCCTAAAACCCTGGTGCCGTCCGATATGGCGCAAATGGGCGTGCGGGTCTGCCACACGCTGGAAGAAGGTATTCGTGGCGCCGATGTCATCATCATGCTGCGTCTGCAAAGCGAGCGCATGAATGGGGCGCTTTTGCCGTCCAGCCACGAGTTTTTCAAAACTTTTGGTCTGACGCCTGAGAAGCTCCAGCTTGCCCAGCCGGACGCCATCGTGATGCACCCGGGGCCAATCAACCGGGGGGTTGAAATTGATTCTGCCGTGGTGGATGGCCGGCAAAGTGTGATCTTGCCGCAGGTGACCTTTGGTATTGCGGTGCGCATGGCGGTCATGAGCATCGTGGCCGGCAACGAGGCTTGACATGAAAACACAAATAAAACTTTTGATTCAGGGGGGCCGGGTCATCGACCCCGCCAGCGGCTTTGACCAGATTGCCGATGTGGCGATTGCCCAAGGCATGGTGCTGGCGATTGGTCCTTCAGCGGCGGACTTCGAGCCGGTACAAACCATTGATGCCCGGGGTTGCCTCGTGGTGCCGGGTCTGCTGGACCTGGCGGTGCGGCTGCGCGAGGACATGCTGAAGTCCGAGCTCAGCGCCGCCGCTGCCGGGGGGGTGACCAGTCTGGTCTGCCCGCCTGATACCTCACCGGTATTGGATGAGCCTGGTCTGGTTGAAATGCTGCGTTACCGGGCTAAAAAATTACTGCTGTCGCGCATTTTTCCGCTGGGAGCGCTGACCCGTCAGTTGGGCGGAGAAGCGCTGACCGAAATGGTGGCGTTGACCGAGTCGGGCTGTGTGGCGTTCAGTCAGGCCGAACTGCCTTTGTCTAACACCCAAGTCATGCAGCGGGCGTTTCAGTACGCCAGCACCTTTGACTATGCGGTCTGGCTGCGTCCACAAGATTATTTTCTAGGCAAGGGTGTAGCGGCCAGTGGCGCGCTCGCCACCCGGCTGGGCCTGAGTAGCGTGCCGGTGGCGGCTGAAACCATTGCTTTACACACCATTTTTGAGCTGATGAAAACTACGGGCGTTAGGGTTCACCTGTGCCGCCTCAGCAGTGCCGCCGGGGTCGCGCTGGTGCGCCAGGCCAAGCGGGATGGTTTGCGGGTAACCTGCGACATCAGCATCAACTCGCTGCACCTGACCGATGCCGATATTGGTTACTTCGATAGCCGTGCCCGCCTCAACCCGCCGTTGCGCCAGCAGCGTGACCGCGATGCCCTGCGCGCCGGCCTGTTGGACGGCACTATCGACGCGCTGGTGTCAGACCACACGCCGGTCGATGAGGACGCCAAGGCACTGCCTTTTGCTGAGAGCGAAGCCGGTGCCACCGGGGTGGAGTTGTTGTTGAGCCTAGCGTTCAAATGGCAGCAGAACAGCGATGCCAGCCTGCTGCGCGCCCTGGCCACGGTCACCTGTGGCCCGGCGGCGGTGCTGGGCAACATGTTGGGGGAGCTCAATGGCAGCGCGGGACGTTTGGCGGTCGGCGCCGTGGCGGACGTCTGTGTGTTTGACCCACAGGCCGCCTGGACCGTAACACCGCAGGCCTTACGCAGCCAGGGCAAAAACACGCCGTTCTCCGGCTACGAATTGCTCGGAAGGGTGCGTTGCACCCTGATCGCCGGGCGCGTGGCTTTTCAAATCTGATGTGCGTGCGCTTGGGTTTGCGCGCCCGGGCCTGCTGGAAAGGTCTGCGCGTACTGCAGCACATCCTGATCGGCTGGCTCACCATCGTCCTGCTGTTTCCCCGACTGTC